>NZ_JBDVAA010000211.1:0-4721 GCF_039943695.1 Cellulophaga sp.
GTCTATATCTTTAGGAATATTAGAAAGCGTACTTTCTTGTAAAAAATCTGCTTCTACAACAGTAATTAGGGGCTCGTTTTTATACCATTCTTCTGCACGTAACTTGTCTCTAACAGCGCATACAACATTATGCCCTTCTTCTATTAAAAGGGGCACTAGTCTTTTGCCTATGTAGCCTGTTGTACCTGTTACTAGTATTTTCATTTATTTATTTTGGTCTTTGGTATGTAAATCTTTTGTTTGTTTTGGGAACCGCATAGGCGTCTAGGCCATTAATTGCAGCTACTTTTCCTTTTGTTAAATCTATTAACCCATCTTTTTGTAAGAGGTCTTCATTAACATATAAATTCATTATTTCACCAATAACCAAAATAGTATTGTTAGCAGCTATAGGCATTTCTTCTATAAACTTGAGTTCTAATTGTACTGGAGCACCTTTTAAAAATGGAGCAATACAATTGTCTTTATACTCTGGTACTAATTTAGTCTTTGTAAATTCTGATACCTCTTCTGGATATTTGGCAGAAGTGTGGTGAGCATCTTCTAAAATATCCTGATGTATATGATTAATGGTGTATATTTTTGTTTCCTTAATATTTTTATAAGTATGTCTAGGTACAGTAGTAGGTCTACAAATAAAGCCTAATAAAGCAGGGTTAGAACCTAAATGAATAACAGAGCTAAATACTGCAATATTTTCTTGTCCGTTAACAGACTTAGTACCAATTAAATTGGCAGACTTATAGCCCGAGGCACTATTTATCAAATTAATTTTGAACAAATGCTCTAGCTCTTTTATATTGTCATTAGTATATTTTATCATTTACTTAAAGCGATAGATAATTATTAATTTTAATGTTTTTTGATTTTAAATCGAACATTAAATTATACAGTCCAAAAAATGTTCTGTTAATGTAAATAAAGTGCTTAGAACCTCTGTTTCCGTTCATTTTACGTAGTTCTGTACTTTTACTATATTTTTCTCCTAATTCTGCAATTTGATTAAAGAAAACTGGGTCAGAAAAATCAAACGTATCATTATGAAAAGGTTTTGTAAACAGACTTAACATCTCATAAAAAAGATCAGAAAAGAAGGCAATTTCTTCTTTAGAGTCATCTTCTTTTAAAATTTCTAATTCGTGCATTTTCTGAGAAAATAATACAGGATTATTAATAACCTCTGGTTTAGCCAACTCAAAATAGGGTACGTAAAAATTTGTAGGCACTTCTTTGATACATCCAAAATCTAAAGCAATTAGCTTACTCTCTTTAGAAATTAAAAAATTGCCAGGATGAGGATCTGCGTGTACTTTGCGTAACACGTGCATTTGGTACATATAAAAATCCCATAATGCTTGCCCTATTTTATCTGCTTTTTCTTGGTTTGCATTATGTGCTGTAAACTCGCTCAAATGCTCACCAATCATCCAATCCATAGAAATAATACGTTCCGATGAAAATTGCTCATAATACTGCGGAAACTTTAAGTTTGGTATGTGTTCGCAAGCTTTTGCCATTTCCTTGCTTTGCTTTATTTCTAGCAAGTAATTGGTCTCTTCTATTAGTTTGTTTTCTACTTCAGCAAAATACTTATCAGAGTCTTTACCCTTTATATTAAACATTTTAATAGCTATAGGTTTTACCATAGCTAAATCTGTAGAAATGCTATCTGCTACACCAGGATACTGAATTTTAACCGCTAATTTTTTACCATTAGCTTCAGCATAATGTACTTGTCCAATACTAGCTGCATTTACAGAGTTAACATTAAAAGTGTCAAATATTTCATTTGGTGTTTTACCAAAGTATTTTTTAAATGTCTTTTGTACTAAAGGAGCAGACAAAGGAGGAACAGAAAACTGAGCTAAAGAAAATTTTTCTACATATGCCTGTGGCAATATGCTTTTTTCCATACTTAGCATCTGTGCTACTTTTAGAGCACTACCTTTTAATTGCTTTAGACTATCGTAAATATCCTCAGCATTGTTCTTATTTAGGCGTTCTTTTGCTTCCATTTCTGTTTTAGTTAGCTTATCACCATAATATTTAAGGTAATTAACACCAACTTTAGCACCAGTAGTAACTAATTTGCTGGCACGTTGTATTTTAGAAGTAGGTATTTTGTCTATAGTTTTCATAGGCTACAAGTTCATATTAATTTTTTCTTTATAAATAAACTTTCCTAGATCTATAATGCTTTGTAAGGGTTTGGTATCTAGTAGGTCAAACGTAGTGTTAACGCTTTTTTCGATAAAAATATCTGTTTTTTCAAAAGATGAAGAAGTATCATCTAACCAAAATTTAATTGTAATTAACAACTGTATCCAAGCAGATTCTTTTAATGTTTTTTGCTGAATTTTCTCTAATTTTTCCTGCTTTAAATCAATTGTATCTATATCTAAACCAATAATATAGTTGCTAAAACTATTTTTAAGATTAGACAACATACTTACAGATTTTAATTTGTTTTTGTGTTTATTTAAAGCATAAACTACATAACTTCTATTAGCAGTTAGCATTTCAAAAAAGGTATAATAAAAACTTAGAAGTTTAGTTCTACTGTCAAACTCGCTATAAGCTTGGTCTGTTTCTAAAGCTTTGATAGTATGATTATAAAAAGCGTTAAATATGTGTTTTTCTAAGGTATCAAAGGAATTAAAGAAGTTGTAAAAAATGGATTCTTCAAAATTATTAATTTTAGAAAATTTATAGACAGAAGACGGTTGCTTTTCGTTTTCTAGTACAAAATCCATATAAAAATTGATAATATCCTCTGCTGTTACATTCTTTTTCTTTGCCATAATTTCTTTATTTCTAAAACAAAGATACAAAAATGTCTAACTATTTTAGTTAAAGATTAGACAAAAATGCAATTATACCTGTTTTACAGGGTTTTATTTACCTAAATGTTAGTGTTTACTTAAATATATATAATGTTTAAATTGTTACCCTTAGCTTTGCATTTTATTAAAAATTAAGTATCTACTAATGAAGATTAAAATAATACTCATATATGTGTCTGCCTTAACTGCAGGTCTAATTTTTGGACAGTTTAGTAGCTCGTTGGTAGGAGTTTTGCCAGAGGCTGTATCAGAATCTTCCGGATTAATACTATACAATGATTTATTAATTACACACAACGATTCTGGTAACACACCAACTTTATATTTTTTGAATAAAAACAGTTTTAAGGTTGAAAAAAAAGTAGAGGTAACAAACGCAAAGAATATAGACTGGGAAGACATTACACAAGATAAAGATTATGTATATGTTGGCGATTTTGGAAATTATTGGGGGGATAGAGAAGATCTTGTTATTTATAGAATAGCTAAAAAAGACCTAAAATTATTAGATAAGGTTACTGCAGAAAAAATTTACTTTAACTATTCTGATAAAACAAGTAATACACGAAAAAGTAGAAGTGATTATGATGCGGAATCTCTTTTTTACAAAGGAGGGGAGCTGTATATTTTAACAAAGCAATGGAGGTCTAAAGGTACTGTTGCTTATAAAATACCTGCAAAACCAGGCAAACACATAGCATCTAAAGTAGGGGAATATAATACAAACGGTATGGTAACAGGAGCAACATATAACAATAGTAATAATAAGATTGTTTTAGTTGGTTACAATATGTTTATGTTGCCATTTGTAATAGAAATAGAAAATAGTACTGCATCTAATTTATTTGCAGGTACAGTAAAAAAAACACCATTAGAAATAGGTTTTGCTCAAATAGAAGGAATTACAAAGTTTAATGATGATACATATTATTTATCTTCAGAATCTTTTACAAAACTAGGGGCTAATGCAAGTATTTATAAGCTAAAATAGCTTAAACAGTATTTTTTTATCTAATTTGAGCTCTTAAAGTTTAAGATTTTGTTAACATTTAAAGGGGTGCGTGTACCGTAATTTTGAGGAAACTTAATAAACTACAAACAAAATGAAAAAAATTGCATTAGTATTAATTGCAGTGTTTGCTTTAACAGGAGTACAAGCACAGATTGAAACACCACAACCAAGTCCGTTTACTAAAATGGAACAAAAAGTAGGTTTAACAGATGTTACTTTAGAGTATTCTAGACCATCTGCAAGAGGTAGAGAAGTTTTTGGTAATCTAGTACCTTTTTCTAAATTATGGAGAACGGGAGCTAATAAAAATACTGTTATTACATTTAGTAATAATGTAACTATTGGTGGTAAAGAAGTAAAAGCTGGTTCTTACGCTATATTTACTAAGCCAGGAGAAACTTCTTGGGAAGTAATATTTTACGCAGATACAAATAACTGGGGAACACCAAGAGAGTGGGACCAGTCTAAAGTTGCTGCTACAATTAAAGCAGATGTTGTAAAAATGCCAATGAAAATAGAAACTTTTACAATGACTTTTGACGACTTAACTTCTGGTTCTGCTGTATTGGGTATTTTATGGGAAGATGTATATGTAGGTGCTAAATTTGAAGTTCCTACAGATAAAACTGTCTCTGCTGCTATTGCAAAAACTATGAATGGTCCTAGCGCACAAGATTATTATGCAGCTGCTGTATATTACAAAGAATCTGGTAAGGATATTAACCAAGCAAAAACTTGGATGGAAAAAGCTATGAGTATGATGGAGAAACCTGCATTTTACCAATTAAGACAATTATCTTTAATTTACGCTAAAGCAGGAGATAAGAAAAAAGCTATTGAGACAGCTAAAAAATCTTTAGTTGGTT
>NZ_JBDVAA010000212.1:0-48674 GCF_039943695.1 Cellulophaga sp.
AGCAGCTGCTATAACTAAAATTGTTTTTTTCATGATGATTGTTCTTTTTTTGATGATTGTGATGAATTGTATTGATATATTAATAGACGACCTCTAGCCACATATGTTTCAGTAAAAATTGATTATAACATAATTTTAACAACCATTTTTATATACGATATCGTTTTAGTAAAAACGAATAGTTAAGACTTTCTGAAAAATTTAAAAAAGACACTTAGATAACTGTAAAACTTAATAATTGGTGCTATTTTTGAGTAGCAAAAATTTATACGATGAACAAAAAAGTTATTTTAATGATTTTAGATGGATGGGGCAAGTCTCCAGATCCTAAAATCTCGGCCATAGAAAATGCAAATACTCCATTTATAGATGGGTTGTATACAAAATACGCAAACGCTAATTTGTTAACCGACGGAATGAATGTTGGGTTGCCAGAAGGACAAATGGGAAACAGCGAAGTTGGACATATGAATTTGGGTGCTGGCCGTATTGTTTATCAAGATTTAGCAAAAATTAATTTAGCAGTTAAAGAGAATACTCTTAAAGATGAAAAAGTAATTACAGATGCTTTTAAATATGCTAAAGAAAACAACAAAGCTGTACACTTTTTAGGTTTACTTAGTAATGGTGGTGTACACTCACATACCACACACTTAAAAGGTCTTATTAGTGCTTCAGAAAGTTATGGTGTACAAAAATCGTATATACACGCTTTTACAGATGGTAGAGACGTAGATCCAAAAAGTGGTAAAAGTTATATTCATGATATTACTACTTTTTGTGAAGATAAAAACACAAAATTAGCTAGTGTAATTGGCCGTTACTATGCAATGGATCGTGATAAGCGTTGGGAACGCGTTAAACTAGCATATGATTTATTAGTTAACAATGCTGGCACAAAAACTAATAATGTAGAACAAGCCATACAAGATAGTTATGACAATGATATTACAGATGAATTTGTAAAACCTATTGTTGTTACTGATGAAAACGGCACGCCAACTGCTAAAATACAAGAAGATGATGTAGTTATCTTTTTTAATTTTAGAACAGACCGTGGAAGAGAACTAACAGAAATGTTAAGTCAGGAAATGTTTCATGAATACAACACACACCCGCTAAAGTTATACTATGTTACAATGACAAATTATAACGAGGCCTATAAAAATGTGCATGTTATTTATGACAAAGCAAATATTGAAGAAACTTTAGGCGAAGTATTGTCTAAAGCTGGTAAAAAACAAATTCGTATTGCAGAAACAGAAAAATACCCACACGTAACGTTTTTCTTTAACGGCGGTAGAGAAGTTCCTTTTGATGGCGAGAAACGTATTTTATGTCCGTCTCCAAAAGTTGCTACCTATGACTTACAGCCAGAAATGAGTGCTTTTGATATTAGAGACGCTATTATTCCTGAGTTAGAAAAAGGAGAAGCAGATTTTGTTTGCCTAAACTTTGCTAATCCAGATATGGTAGGTCATACTGGCGATATGCAAGCCGCAATAAAAGCTTGTGAAACAGTAGATAGTTGTGCAGAAGCTGTAATTACTGCTGGTTTAAAAAATGATTATACTACAATTGCAATAGCAGATCATGGTAATTGTGAAACTATGGTAAACCCAGATGGTAGTCCTAACACTGCACACACAACCAATCCTGTACCACTAATTTTAGTAGACAAAGAATTAAAACAAATAAACGACGGTGTTTTAGGAGATATAGCACCTACAATTTTAAAATTAATAGGAGTAGAACAACCAGAGTTAATGACACAAAAATCTTTAGTTTAAGATTTTTAACGTTATAATACTGTTTTTATAAGATTGTTTTACCTTTGCAAACTATGGTAAAAATTAAAACACCTGAAGAAATAGAAATAATGCGCGAAAGTGCATTAATGGTTTCTAAAACACTAGGCCTAATTGCTAAAGAAATTAAGCCTGGTGTAACTACTTTGCAGTTAGATAAAATTGCAGAAGAATTTATAAGAGATAATGGTGGTATCCCTGGTTTTTTAGGATTGTATGATTTTCCTAACACACTATGTATGAGTCCCAACCAACAGGTTGTACACGGCATACCTAATAATAAACCATTAAAAAACGGAGAAATAATATCTGTAGATTGTGGTGTATTAAAAAACGGTTATTACGGTGACCATGCTTATACTTTTGAAGTTGGTGAAGTAGATGCGGAAACTAAAAAATTACTAGACATTACTAAGCAATCTTTATACGTAGGTATAAAAGAGTTTAAAGCTGGCAATAGAGTAGGCGATGTTGGTTTTGCAATACAACAATTTTGCGAAGCAGAAGGTTACGGAGTTGTTCGTGAACTAGTTGGTCATGGATTGGGTAAAAAAATGCACGAAGGGCCAGAAATGCCAAACTACGGTAAACGTGGTAGAGGTAAAAAATTTGTTGAAGGTATGGTGGTTGCTATAGAGCCTATGATTAACCAAGGTACAAGAAAAATTGTACAGCATAGTGATGGATGGACAATTACAACATTAGACAACAAACCAAGCGCACATTTTGAGCATGACGTAGCAATTGTAAATGGTAAACCACAATTATTATCTACTTTTGATTATATTTATGAAGCCCTAGGAATAAAGAGTAATGAAGAGGATGAGTTTAGGGTAAAATAAAAACCTAAACACATCTTATTTTATGAATTGCAAAACGTGCAATACAGGCATTACTGACACACATAAATACTGCTCTAATTGTGGAGCAAAAATAGTTTTAGACAGAATATCATTAAAAGGCGCATGGCAAGAGTTCATTGGGCCTTTTTTTAGTTGGGACAATAACTTCTGGAAAACCTTATTTAACTTATTTACAAAACCTAAAGAGGTTTTAGAAGCATACATAAATGGTGCCCGTAAAAAATATTTTCAGCCATTTTCATATTTAGTAGTTTACGCAACCATAGCCTTAATTATAAATAAAATTTTCCCTAGCACTGAAGTAGTAGACTTTACTAATGGTTTTAAATATGGTATTGGCGATGCCAACCCTAAAGCTCCAAAAGAAGCATTAGAAAGCATCAATTTAATTTATCAGTTTTACACTAATTATTATAATCTAATTATAATATCTAGCATTCCTGTTTATAGCTTACTTACGTATTTAACTTTTAGAAAAAGAGACCACAATTACTCAGAGCACTTAGTTTTTAACGCATATATACAGGCAAATTTAGGCTATACACTTATTGTTCTACAACTTTTTTTATTTAATCTTATAGGGCTTTCAAAAGAAATAATTTCAAGTGCATTTATTCTTATATCTGCAATTTATGCATTATATGTTTTTATAAAATTATACCAACTTACTTTTAAACAAACACTATATGCTTTTTTTAGATACGTGGGTTATATTATACTTGCCTTTATTATTTTAATGATTTTAAGTATCGGCGTTGGTATTTTATACGCATTGGCAATAAAAACTAGCTAAAACATACTTTTAAAGTATATTTACGTTTTAATAGTTGCTACACAAATATGCAGCAAGCATTTAGTACCTAAATACATTTATGAAAAAGCTTTTTAAGACCATTTTAAACACCATACCTAGACCATTATTAATAAAACTAAGTTATGTGTCGCGTCCTATACTAACTTTTTTTATGCGCGGTAACACATACGTAGACCCTATAGACGGCAAAGGCTTTAAAAAGTTTTTACCTTATGGTTATGAAAAGCAAAGAGACAATGTATTATCTCCTTCTACTCTATCATTAGAACGCCACAGATTGCTTTGGCTTTATTTACAGAACGAAACAGATTTTTTCTCTGCTGAGCTTAAAGTTCTACATTTTGCTCCCGAACAAGCTTTTTATAAGCGTTTTAGAAAAATGAAGAATTTAGAATATACTACTACAGATTTAGAATCTCCGCTAGCAGATGTAAAAGCAGATATTTGCAACTTACCTTTTAAAGACAATACCTATGATGTAATTTTTTGTAATCATGTTTTAGAACACATACCAGATGACACTAAAGCTATGCAAGAAATGTACAGAATTTTAAAACCTGGCGGATGGGGAATTTTTCAGATACCACAAGACTTAGATAGAGAATCCACTTTTGAAGATGATACTATTACAGACCGTAAAGAGCGTGCTCGTATCTTTGGCCAGTATGACCATGTTCGTATATATGGAAGAGATTATTTTAATAAATTAAGACAAATTGGTTTTACTGTTGATGAAGTAGATTACACTGCAACTTTATCTCCACAAGAAGTAACAAAATACTGTTTAGCTAAAGGTGAAATTATCCCTGTAGTTAAAAAGTAATTACTACTTTAAAATTAACTTCCTAAACCCTTCTGTAATATAATCTTTTGTTTCTCCTTTATCATCCAAATAAATAATATAAGCTTCTAAAGTACTGTCGTTTTCTATAATTTTTTTAGAATCTTCTAAATCCATCGCCATAAAAGACGTTGCATAACCGTCTGCTTTAGCACAATTAGTAGTTATTATTGTTGCGCCTAGTACTTTAGCATTTTTTGTATAACCCGTTTTAGGGTTTAAGGTATGTACGTATTTTTCTTTTGTAACTGGGTCTACTCTAAAATGTCTGTAATTACCAGAAGATGCCATAGCTACATTTTGCAATTCTACTGCCGCTCTGTATTGACTCCTATCTTCAATCTGCGGGTCGTTAATACCTACAACCCATTTTTTATGCTTGCTTAAATTTTCACCTTTAGCATAAATTTCTCCACCAACTTCAATTAAATAATCTGTAATACCTTTTTTCTCTAACATTACTGCAAGCCTATCTATAGAATACCCTTTTGCAATGGCATTAAAATCAAAGAATATATTAGAATTAGTTTTATTAATAGTCCCCTTATTTGTTAATTCTACTTTATTAAAACCTACATACTCTAACAAACTATCTACTTTAGAACTATCTAATTTTATTTGTTCTCCAGGACCAAAACCCCAAGCATTAACCAAAGTTCCAACTGTAGGATCAAAATACCCATCTGTTTTTATATTTATCTCTTTAGACAAATTAAAAACATCTTTAAACATATGATCTACCTGCAAAGTAGAGTCTCCTTTATTAATTTTAGAAATATCTGACGAAGACATATAAGTAGACATAGATTTATTAATCACTTTAAAAACAGAATCTATTTCTTCTTTATAGTCTATTTTTTTATTTGAAAAATAAATAATACTGTATGATGTACCTAAGGCAGGACCATTATTACGGTTTTCCACAGTTTTAGCAACATTGCTATCTTTACAAGAAGCCATTGTTACAACAACAAACAACAACACGCCAAGGTGTAATTTATATTTTAATAAGTCCATCATAATCTACTATATATTCCTCGTTTAAATACACTGGTAAGTTTGGGTCGGCAGCATTAGTTAGCCTAACGCCTGCATAATATGCTGTAGCCTCCATTTTTTCTGCATGCTCTTTCATTTTATCCATAAAGGGGATATCATAAGCATTAGGGTTACTCGGATGTGCTATAGCCCTAACAACAATAAAATGTAATACCTTATCTTTTAAACACACAAATTGCGGGTTACGCTTTGGCTTACTATTAATACCCATAAACTCGTACCCATTAGCTTCTAAATGCTTGCCAACAATATTCATTGCCAAGTTATGTAGTTCTTGCTCTGTTAATGGTTTTCCCATATTACAAAATTAGAACAAAAAAAAGAGACTGCCCCAATAAAGAAGCAATCTCTTTCTAACTAAATTAAATAAGAAGTTCTAAGCCCTATAAGCTTTTTAAATATTGTACTGCAGCGTCTGCATTTGCAGCTTTTGCATATTTTAATGCTGTAGCTCCTATTTTAGATTTTGCTTTAACGTCTGCTCCATTAGCCACTAAAAGCTTCATAAATTCTACTTTATTATATCTTGCAGCGTACATTAAAGGAGTCATACCCATTGTACCTGACTTTTTGTTAATATCTGATCCAAACTCTAAGAATTTTTGAGTCATATCAATATTACCTTTAACAACAGCTATACTCAAAGGAGTTAAACCTTTAATAGTTGTTTTTTCAATTTTCAAATCTCTCTTTAATAATGGCTTGTCTGGACCATTACTTGCAGATAAACTTGTTGCAACTAAACTAAATACGATTCCGAATGCGATAATTGATTTTTTCATGATAATTGTTTTTTTTGATGTGATGATTCTTTTTTTTGATTTAAGCAATGTTGTTTAGACACTACATTTATATAGACGATGATTTTTTTATTTTGTTTCAGAAAATTTTCATTATAACTTTTATTTAACAATGATTAGGTGTTGCTTAAAAGCTTCTTAACGCTCTACAAACAAGTTGTTAGCATTGACTATAAAGACTTTAAAAAAGCTACTGCTTCCGTAGCATTAGATAATTTTGCATACCCTAAAGCTGTGTATCCTATTTTAGATGTTACTGTAGCATCGGCACCTTTACTAATTAACAATTTTAACAGTTTAACATTGTTATACCTTGCTGCATACATTATTGGCGTCATACCAGAACCAACAGATTTTTGGTTGCTATCTGCCCCGTATTCTAAAAAACTAGCAGTTGTATCATAGTCTCCTTTTGCAACTGCAATACTTAATGGCGATACATTTTTAATTGTTGTTACTTCTATTTTTTTTAATGGAAGTGGTTTCTTTTCTGATGCTACAGAAGTTGCTACTACACTTAATAAAAGACTACATGCGATGATTGATTTTTTCATGATTGATGATTTAAATGATTATTATTTTTTGATTACACTGTAAAAGTATAACGGCTATGCAGTAAAAAAAATAGTTTTATGATAAACGGTAGATTACAAGAACCGAACGGTGAAAAAGTAAGCACTTAATTGAAAATACATATTAAAAAAAGCACATAAAAAAAGCCGACACAAAATGTATCGGCTTTACTATTATATTGCTTATTGGCTTATCCACCAAAGTCATCAAATCTAATGTGCTCATCTGGAATACCAAAATCTTCACCCATTTTTTGAACAGCTTTGTTCATCAATGGAGGTCCACAGAAATACAATTCTATATCTTCTGGAGACTCGTGGTGATTTAAGTAATTATCTATTACACAATTGTGAATAAATCCAACAAAACCATCACCTGGTGCATCTATATTCTCTTTTACTTTCCAGTTATCTTCTGGTAAAGGCTCAGAAAGAGCTAAGTAAAACTTAAAGTTAGGGAATTCTCTTTCTAACTCGTAGAAGTGCTCTAAGTAAAATAACTCACGTTTAGAACGTCCACCATACCAGTAAGTAACTTTTCTACCAGTTTTTAATGTTTTGAATAGGTGATATAAGTGAGAACGCATTGGCGCCATACCTGCTCCACCACCTACGTAAAGCATTTCAGATTCAGATTCATTAATAAAGAATTCACCGTAAGGTCCTGAAATAACAACTTTATCTCCTGGTTTTTGAGCAAATATGTATGATGATGCAACACCAGGGTTCACATCCATCCATCCGTTTTTAGCTCTATCCCATGGCGGCGTAGCTATACGCACGTTTAACATAATTTCACGACCTTCTGCAGGGAAAGAAGCCATAGAATAAGCTCTTTCTACAGTTTCATCGTTCTTCATTGTTAATGGCCATAAATTAAATTTATCCCATTCTGCCTGAAACTTATCTGGAGTTTCATGCTCTTCTGGGTGAGCTGTAATATCTATATCAGCATATTTAATTTCACATTCAGGAATTTCTATCTGAATATAACCACCTGCTTTGTAGCCCATATCCTCTGGAATCTCAACTACAAATTCTTTAATAAAAGATGCAACATTGTAGTTACGTACAACCGTAGCATCCCATTTTTTTATACCAAATACTTCTTCAGGAATGGTAATTTCCATATCCTGTTTCACCTTAACCTGGCAAGCTAAACGCGCACCGTGGTTTAGTTCTTTTTTAGAGAAGTGAGGTGTTTCTGTTGGTAAAGCATCTCCACCACCAGATAAAACGTGACACTCACATTGGATACAAGTACCACCACCACCACATGCAGATGGTAAAAATATTTTTTGATTACCTAATGTTGTAAGCAAAGAACTTCCAGATCCTACTTCAACCTTTTTTTCTCCGTTAATAGTAATAGTAACAGGACCAGAAGGAGATAATTTTTCTTTTGTAAAAAGTAAAAGAGCAACTAATAATAACAATAATACCATAAAAGCAATTACTGTAATTACAACTGTACCTATTGTGCTTGTAGCTAAAATCATTCTTATTTATTTAAAGCGTTATTGTAAGAAACCGAATTTTCATCAATTTCATTTTTAACTTCCTTGTCTTGTGCTTTCTGTGCAGTTTCTTTTACTTCTTTTTTAGGAGCATCATCACCACCAGTTAACATACCACCAAAGCTCATAAAACCAATAGCCATAAGACCTGTGATGATAAACGTAATACCCAAACCTCTTAATGGAGCAGGAACATTAGAATATCTAATTTTTTCACGAATAGCAGCAATTGCTAAAATTGCTAAAAACCAACCTATACCAGAACTTACACCATAGTTAAAAGCCAAACCTAACGTTTGTATATCTCTAGATTGCATAAATAAAGAACCACCTAAAATGGCACAGTTTACAGCAATTAAAGGTAAAAATATACCTAAAGAGTTATATAATGATGGCGAAAACTTTTCTACTACTATCTCTACCAATTGTACCATAGTTGCAATAGTTGCAATAAATAGTATAAATGATAAAAAGCTTAAGTTATAATCTGCATACTCTGGCCCTAACCAAGCTAAAGCTCCATCTCTTAATAAGTACTGATCTAACAACCAGTTCATAGGTACAGTTACTGCAAGTACAAATATTACTGCAGCACCAAGACCAACGGCTGTGGATACTTTTTTAGATACTGCCAAATAGGAACACATTCCTAAAAAGGTAGCAAATACCATATTATCTATAAATATGGATTTAAAAAATAATTCTACATGTTCTAACATAACATTGTATTTTTTATATAACTAATTCTAGTTTTCTTCTATTAATGCTTTATTTCTTGAGCGTTGTACCCAGATAATAATACCAACCACTATTAATGCCATTGGAGACAATAACATAAATCCGTTGTTCTCATATCCAAATGCATATAGACCCGTAGGTCCCGTTTCTGGACTACCAATAGGATCTCCTAATACTTTAAATCCTAATAAAGTACCAGAACCTAAAAGCTCTCTAAAGAAACCAACAATGATTAATATTAAACCGTAACCAAAAGAGTTACCAATACCATCTAGGAAAGACCTCCAAGGTCCGTTTGCTAATGCAAAGGCCTCAAAACGTCCCATGATAATACAGTTTGTAATAATTAACCCAACAAATACAGAAAGAGTTTTACTAAGTTCATATGCAAATGCCTTAAGCACTTGATCTACTATAATTACTAAGGCAGCTACTACTACCAATTGCACAATAATTCTAATTTTAGAAGGTATAATATTTCTCATTAAAGAGATAACAACGTTACCTATTCCTAATACAAACATTACTGAAACCGCCATTACTATTGACGCCTTTAACTCTGCTGTAATTGCCAATGCAGAACATATACCTAATACCTGTATAGTAATTGGGTTGTTATCTGCTAATGGATCTAATATTAGATTTGCATCTTTTTTAGAAAGTAATCCCATTTCTTATTTTTTAGCTATAGTTTCTAAATATCCCTGATAAAGTTTTACGCTTTCTTTAATCATAGCTGTTACACCATTACCTGTAATGGTTGCACCTGCTAAAGCATCAACTTTATTATCATCTTTTCTTTTATTTATTGGGTCATTGTTACCTTTTGCAACACTTATCCCAACAAATGCACCGTTGTTTAAAATAGACTCTCCTTTAAAATCGTCCATAAAATAACGTTGCTTAATATTTGCTCCTAGACCAGGTGTTTCTCCTTTATGATCAAAAAATACACCTTGTACTTTTAAATCATCGCCTACAGCAACAAAGCCCCAAATAGCATCCCAAAGACCTTTACCTCTCATTGGTATAATATAAGATTTTACACCATCTTTTTCTCCAATAAATAAAGGTAATTTTCTTGGTTCACCGTTTTTAGCAGCTGTCTCTTGCTTTTTTAAATCTATCAAATAAGCTTCATCATTTGGAGTAGCCTTACCGTCTACTATAACTAATTGCTCTTTAATATATTTTTTAAACTCAACTTCTACTTTATCAGTAGATATAAAGTTTATACTTCCTTCGTCTACATTTTCATCTACACCCATTGCATACAAGATGTTCTGTTGCTTCTCGAACTTCTCATTCATCTTAATTTTACCACTTAAACTAGATGCAGTAAATGCTAAGATAGAACCCACAACCACAACCATAATGGCTGCAAAAATGACGGTGTAACTATTTTTATCTGTATTAATTGCCATATCTATTCTTTTTACGCTGTTAAGCTGTAGCTTTTTTTGATCTTTTTAAACGTCTTTTAACGTTACCTTGAACTACGTAATGATCTATAGTTGGTGCAAAAACGTTCATTAATAATATTGCTAAGAACACACCTTCTGGATACGCAGGGTTAAATACTCTAATTAAAACAGAGATAAACCCAATAAAGAAACCGTAATACCATTTACCTTTATTTGTTTGCGAACCCGTAACAGGATCTGTAGCCATATAAACAATACCAAAAGCTAAACCACCAACAAGTAAATGTTGCCAAAACTCAAAGCTCATTAATCCGTAGAATTTGCTTCCTTCGCTAATCCAATCTGCACTAACAACTCCGTTAAAAATTAAGCCCATTGTTAAAGCACCTACTACAGCACTCAACATAATTCTCCAGCTAGCTATTTTTGTAAAAATTAAAAACAACCCACCTAATAGAATTAAGAATGTAGAGGTTTCACCAACAGAACCTGGTATAAAACCAAAGAACATATCTGAAATTGAATATGATGCATCTGTATTTTGAGCTAACTGTCCTAATATAGTTTCTCCAGAAATTGCATCTGCAGTACCAGCTCTTTCAACAGCCTCGTGCACCCAAACTTTATCTCCACTCATCCAAGTAGGATAAGCAAAAAACAAAAATGCTCTAATAGTTAATGCTGGGTTTAAGATATTCATCCCTGTACCACCAAAAACTTCTTTACCTATTACAACACCAAAAATAACTGCAATTGCTAGCATCCATAATGGCGTATCTATTGGTACAATTAACGGCACTAACATACCAGTTACCAAGTAACCTTCTTCTACCTCATGCCCTTTTATAACTGCAAAAACAAATTCTACTGCTAAACCAATTACATAAGAAACAATTACTAGTGGCAATACTGTTGTAATACCTACTAAAAAGTTATCCCAAGTAAGGAAATCGTTTAGTAAAGAGAAATCTGCAGGAAAACCATTAATTGCAGAATAATGTTGGTAACCAGCATTAAACATTCCAAATATTAAAACTGGAACCAATGCCATTATTACCGTATTCATTGTACGCTTTAAATCATCTGCTGCTCTTACGTGAGACCCAGAGTGCGTAGTTTCATTAGGCAAGTACAAAAACGTATGGATTGCATTAAATGCAGGTGCCATTTTTTTGCCTTTATACTTTTCCTTTAAATTGTGTAATGTATTTTTAAGACCCATCTTTTATCCTATTTCTTTTTGTAATAAGTCCAACCCTTCTCTAATTATTTGCTGATGCGGTTGTTTAGATATACAGATAAACTCTGTTAAAGCAAAATCTTCAGGCGCAACCTCATACAATCCAAGCTGTTCCATTTCATCTAAATCCTTTACCATACAAGCTTTTAGCAGTTGCATTGGATAAATATCTAATGGAAAAACTTTTTCATAAGCACCAGTTACTACAAATGCTCTATGTTCTCCGTTAGTATTGGTATTTAAATCGTATTTTTTCTTAGGGTTTAACCAAGAGAAAGTCATTGCTCTAGTAGACGATATTTTGTTAAAAACTGGTTTATTCCAACCAAATAACTCATAATCATCTCCTTCAGGAATAACAGTTACTGTATTGTTATAGAATCCTAAATAACCTTCTGGGCTAGTTTTAGAACCTGTTAACACATCACCATTAATAACCCTAAAGTTTTCTATAGAAACTCCGCTAGCATATAAGAAAGTAGATATTTCTGCACCAATAGTAGTTGTGTAATATTTTGGAGCTTTAACAGCAGAACCAGCTAGCGCTATTGTTCTTTGCGCGTTAAACTTACCTGTTAACAACAACTCACCTATAATAACTAGATCTTGTGCATTAACAGTCCAAACCATTTCTCCTTTATTAATAGGATCTATCTTGTTTATTTGTGTACCTACTAAACCTGCAGGATGTGGACCTGCAACTTTATGTTCTGTAACACCAGACAAACCAGACAATGGAGAGTTACTACTACCTACAGATACGTGTACTTGACCAGTTGTTAAAGTTGCCAACGCTGTAACAGCTGCTTGCAATTCTTTTTCCTTGCCTTGTAACACATAATCTAAATTGGCTGCTAATGGCGCTGTTGTGTATCCTGATATAAATATAGCTTTAGGGGCTACATTAGGATTTGCAACAACATCATACGGTCTTTGTTTTACAAAAGGCCAACAACCAGACAATAACAACTGCGACTTTACGTCTTCTGCAGATGCGCTTGCTAAGTTTAGCGTACTGTGTTCTACTACTTCACCAGTTTTATTAGCGCGTATTTTCAGCGTTAATATTCTTCTTCTTGCTCCTCTTACTATTTCAACAAGCTCACCAGATACAGGAGAAACGAACTTCATTTCTTCTACATCTTTGTTGTAAAAAATAGGTTCACCTGCTTTTACAGTTGCTCCTTCTTTTACCAACATCTTTGGCATTATCCCGTGAAAATCGTTAAGATTTATTGCATAAACATTGCTTAAAACCGCTTTAGAAGTAGTTTGATCAGCGGCACCGACTAGGTTGATATTTAAGCCTTTTTTTATTCGAATGTCTTTAGACATATTATTGCAGACCTTAGGTTAACAAAATTTGCTGCGAATTTAAAGTTTTAACCGCAAACTTCCTTGCAAAATCAGTTAAGATGTATTTATTTATATTAATTCTAAATAAATAATATTGGATTATTAGCTCTTAATTTTTAGGCACAACTTTTGCTTATCTTTGTAATACAATTACAACATAAATGAAACAGTACACATTATTATTTTCTTTGCTTTTATCTTATTTTTCAATTTTTGGACAAAATGCCACTGAAAAAGATGCTCCTAAGAACATAAAATCTATCATATTTAAAGGTCCCACTGAGGATCAATTTCCTGTTGCACAATTAGGCGACCCACTAACTTTAGAGTTTGATGATATAACTGCTTCTGAAGAAGATTACTATTACAAAATTACATATTACAATTACGACTGGACACCATCTAGCCTTTCTAAGTCACAGTACCTGAGTGGATTTGACAACCTTAGAATTACAAATTACGAAAACAGTTATAATACACTACAAGCATACTCTAACTATCGCTTACAAATACCTAACAATAATTTAAGCCTAAAGGTAAGCGGCAACTATATGTTAGAAATTTACAACAATTACAATGAGCTTCAGTTCTCTAGACGCTTTGTTATTTATAAAGATGCTGTTTCGGTTGGTGTTAGTATTAAAAGAACAAGAGACTTTGAGTTTTTAAATCAAAAACAGGCTGTACAGATTGCAATTAACGCAGGTAATTTTCAACTTATCAACCCTAAAAACGAAGTTAAAGTAACCATTTTACAAAATTACTATTGGCCCTCTGCAATAACAAATTTAAAACCACAATACACTATTGGCAAAGAACTTTTATACAAATACGATAAGGAAAGTAATTTTTTTGGAGGCAATGAGTTTTTAAACTTTACTACTAAAGATTTAAGAGCTACTAGCACTGCAATTGCAAGAGTACAAATGAAAGAATTATATAACCACTATATGTATGCAGATATTTTAAGAGCCAATGAACCCTACACCTATTACCCAGATATTAATGGTGATTTTGTGGTAACAACACAACAAGGAGAAGACGCATCTAGAGAGTCTGAGTACACTAATGTGCACTTTAAACTACCTTATACAGATGTTATTGGCTTAAATGATGTTTATGTTTTTGGCAAGTTTAACAACTACGCCATTACAGATGAAAACAAAATGACATATAATGAAGATACCGGATACCTAGAAACTAGCATAATGCTAAAACAAGGGTTTTACAATTACAAATATGTACTAAAGACGGATAAAGACGAATTAAAATACAATGCAATTGGAGGCAATTTTCATTTTACAGAAAACAACTATCTTGTTTTGGTTTATTACAGAAATTTTGGAGATCAATATGATAGCGTTATAGGTGTTGGAAATGGAAATTCTAGAAACATTACCAACTAAAATAACCAAAGTCAGATCAATGAACAGCCATAATTAGCGGTTTACCGAAAAAATGTTCGTTCAGCGAATATATGAATGACTATTAAGTTAGTTTAAATTTTCCTTTTTATATTTGTATGTAGCTAATGTGTCACGCTTATAGCAACTTAGCACATTTCTACTTTAAAATAAGGAGAGGCATTACTCTGTAATGAGACATTCTTTTTTTTAACATAATACTAAATTGAGTATTATATTTTTTAAAGTTAAAACGTATGACTACACAAGTTACTAAAGGCATAAAAATATCAGTTACCACCAACTTTGAAGGTACATTTTTTAAAAATTACAAAATGCATTACGCATTTGGCTACACCGTAACCATAGAAAATTTAAGCAAGGAATCTGTACAGTTAACATCTAGACATTGGGAAATTTATGATTCTCTAAACGATTTAGAGATTATGGATGGTGAAGGAGTTGTTGGCAAAAAACCGGTTTTAAACCCAGGGCAATCTCATACATACAACTCTGGTTGCTTATTAACATCTCCTATTGGAGCTATGCGCGGGCATTACAATATGGTCAGCTTTACAGACGGCAAAAAATTTAGAGTTTACATTCCTAGTTTTAAATTTAGCGCTCCATTTGCATTAAACTAAAAAAACCTTTTTTCTAACATTCTAATTGTTTTAATAACGAATAGGATTTTACTACATTTGTTACAATTATTATAATTTATAAAACGTAGCACAATGGGTAAAGGATTTTTTGAAGTTCCAACCGCTTTTAACGAACCAATAAAAAGCTATGCTCCGGGATCACCAGAGCGCGAAGCTGTATTAGAGCAATACAAGGCTTATTACAACAGTACTGTAGATGTTCCTTTATATATTGGAGCAGAAGAGATAAAGACTGGTAACACAAAACCAATGTCTCCTCCACACGACCACAAACACATTGTTGGTCAGTACCATTTAGCAGAAAAAGAACACGTAACTAAAGCAATAGATAACGCTTTAGAATCTAGAGAGGCTTGGGCTAACCTTGCTTGGGAGCAACGTGCCGCTATTTTCTTGAAGGCTGCAGAATTAATTGCAGGTCCTTATAGAGCTAAAATAAACGCTGCCACAATGATGGCACAATCCAAAACTATACACCAAGCAGAAATTGACGCTGCTTGCGAACTAATAGATTTTTTACGTTTTAACGTAGAGTATATGTCTCAGATTTATGCTGAGCAACCAGATTCTGCAGAAGGTATCTGGAACCGTGTGGAATACCGTCCATTAGAAGGTTTTGTATACGCAATTACACCATTTAACTTTACTGCTATTGCTGGTAACTTACCTGCTAGTGCAGCTATGATGGGTAATGTTGTTTTATGGAAGCCTAGTGATAGTCAAGTATTTTCTGCAAAAGTAATTATTGATGTGTTTAAAGAAGCAGGCGTACCAGATGGCGTTATCAACGTTGTTTACGGTGATCCAGTTATGATTACAGAAACTGCTTTAGCTAGTCCTGACTTTGCTGGTTTACACTTTACAGGTTCTACTTATGTTTTTAAAGAACTTTGGAAACAAATAGGTAACAACATACACAATTACAAAACATACCCTAAAATAGTTGGTGAAACTGGTGGTAAAGATTTTATTTTAGCACACAAAACAGCTAACCCTGCACAAGTTGCTACAGCTATTGTACGTGGTGCTTTTGAGTTCCAAGGACAAAAATGTAGTGCTGCATCTAGAGTATACTTACCAAAATCTAAAGCTCAAGAAACTTTAGACTTAGTAAAAAGAGATTTAGCTACCATTAACAAACCAGGTTCTCCTGAAGATATGAGCAACTTTGTTACTGCTGTAATTCATGAAGGTTCTTTTGATAAGTTAGCAAAATATATAGATGGAGCTAAAGCTGATGAAAATGCTGAAATTTTTGCTGGTGGTAATTATGACAAATCTAAAGGTTACTTTATAGAGCCTACAGTTATTGTTACAACAGATCCTAAATACACAACTATGGAAACTGAGCTTTTTGGCCCTGTAGTTACTATTTATGTATATGATGACAAAGATTGGAAAGAAACACTACAGTTAGTAGATGGTACATCTGAGTACGCATTAACTGGTGCTGTTTTATCTACAGATCGTTACGCAATAGAAGAAGCTACAAAAGCATTACAAAACTGTGCTGGTAACTTCTACATTAACGATAAACCAACAGGAGCAGTTGTTGGTCAGCAACCATTTGGTGGTGCCAGATCATCTGGAACTAACGATAAAGCTGGTTCTGCACAAAACTTATTACGTTGGGTTTCTCCAAGATTAATTAAAGAAACATTTGTTACACCAACAGATTACAGGTATCCGTTTTTAGGATAAGATCTTTTTAAAAACAAATTTAAAGCCAAAACGATAGATTTTTATCTATTAGTTTTGGCTTTTTTATGTTTAATAAGAAGTCACATCTATTGAAAAATTGCTTTTTAAACAATTTTAATGTAAATTTAACGTTAAGTAAATGTAAACAGACAGTTTACTTATTGTAAATTTGATTAAAAAATAGACAGACTATGAAAGAGAGCGTTACCACACACACAGAAAAACAGAGAAAAAAAATTAGCATAACCAACATATATAGTTATATGAAGAATTATGCTAAAAATTGTAAGTACTCTTTTAACAGAATGCTTAGTATCTAAGTTATCCCTTGTACTTTAAAGGCAAGTAAACTACTTTTTTGGTTTCAAAAAAGTCCTCAGAGAAATAATCAGAAAGATTGTAAATCTCAGTAGTTTTATAATCTTTTAACTCCTCTGACAAATCACCCCCTTTAAGGTACAAAATACCGTTACGACGTTCGTGTAAAGAATCTTTTTTTATACGCCCCTTTATCCAACGGACAAAAGTAGGCATTGCAGCTACTGCCCTACTCACTATAAAATCAAACTGAGTATCAAGATCTTCTACACGCATATGTTTAGCAGTAACATTAGTTAATCCTAAACCATCTACAACTTGTTGTACTACTTTTATTTTTTTGCCAATTGCATCAACTAAAGTAAATTGAGTTTCAGGAAAAAGAATGGCCAAAGGTATACCAGGAAAACCTCCACCTGTACCAACATCTAAAACAGTTGTTCCAGGTAAAAACTGCTGAAATTTAGCAATCCCTGTAGAATGCAGCACATGGCGTAGATATATTTCGTCTATATCTTTCCTAGAAACCACATTAATTTTTTGGTTCCAATCTGCATACAACGCTTCAAGCTTTATAAAGTGCTGTTTTTGTTGTTCTGTTAAGTCTGGAAAATACTTAAAAATAATATCTGCCTTCATAAATTTAATCTAAGTTTTGGCAAAAGTAAGCAATTCCATAATCATAAAAATTTCTTATTTTAAGATAATTATCATATTATAAAAAGTACTTTTGCATTATCTTTACTTAGTTTTTGTGACTATTAACTACAAATAGATCATAATAACCAATACATAAAAAAAATCTACTAAATAAAATATATTCCTCAATAAAACAATTACAGAGGAAAACAGAATTAAGAATTTAATAATTATGGAGAATAAATCAATAAGGTTTTCACGTAAAGATTCAGCTCAGTTTTTTAAAACATTGAATAAACGTGTTAATACATACTTTAAAGAAAACGAGATTAAAAAAACAGGAAACTGGAAACTACACATTAAAACAATAGTAATGTTTACGCTATTTTTAGCGCCTTACTTTTTAATATTAACCCTTGGGTTACCAATTTGGGCTAATTTACTATTAACCATTGTTATGGGAATTGGTATGGCTGGTGTTGGTATGAACGTTATGCACGATGGTAACCATGGCGCATACTCTAACAACAAATGGGTAAATAAAATAATGGGTGGTAGTATCTACATTTTAGCTGGTAATGTTTACAACTGGCAGGTACAACATAATGTATTACACCACACTTACACAAACATCCATGAACATGATGAAGATTTAGAAGCCGGAAGAATTTTGCGTTTTTCTAAACATGCAGAATGGAGAAAACACCATAAATTTCAGCATTTTTACTCTGTATTTCTATACGGTTTATTAACTTTTAACTGGGCTATTACTACAGATTTTCAACAGATGTATCGTTACATGAAGCGTAATTTGTCTTATGGTAAAAAACCAAGTAAAGTAGGTAACTGGAGTACACTTGTAATTACAAAATTATTGTACATTACAATTTGGATTGTTTTACCATTACTTTTTGCTAATGTTGCTTGGTGGCAAGTACTTATTGGATTTTTTATTATGCACTATGTTGCTGGTGTTATTTTGAGTGTCGTATTTCAATTAGCACATGTTGTTCATGATGCAGAAACACCATTGCCAGACGAAACAGGTACAATGAAAAACACTTGGGCTATACACCAATTGTTTACTACTGTAAATTTTGGAACTAAAAATAAGGTTGTAAATTGGTTTACAGGTGGATTAAATCATCAGGTTGAACATCATATTTTTCCAAATATTAGTCACATTCATTACACAAATATCTCTAAAATTGTGAAACAAACGGCAAATGAATTTAATTTGCCTTATAATGAATACAAAACTACTAGAAAAGCTATAATTTCGCACTTTAAACATTTAAAAGAGCTTGGAAAAAAACCAGCTTTACAGTACTAGTAAAAACAAAAAAAGTATGAGCAATCATTTATCTGACAGAATCACAAATATGTCTACATCTGCCACATTAGCAATGGCAGCAAAAGCAAGAGAATTACGTAACGCTGGTAAAGATATTATTGGTTTAAGTTTAGGAGAACCAGATTTTAATATTCCAGATTTTATTAAAGATGCAGCAAAACAAGCTATAGATGATAACTACAGCAGTTATTCTCCTGTAGATGGTTATGCAGATTTAAAACAAGCTATTGCAAACAAATTTAAAAGAGACAACAATTTAACATACGGTCTTAACCAAATAGTAGTTAGCACTGGTGCTAAACAGTCTTTAGCTAACATTGCTATGTGTATGTTAAATAAGGGTGACGAAGTAATTTTACCTGCACCTTACTGGGTTAGCTATAGTGATATTGTAAAACTAGCAGAAGGAACTCCTGTAGAAGTTGCTACTAGTATTGACACAGATTTTAAAATGACTCCCGCTCAATTAGAAGCTGCTATTACCCCTAACACTAAAATGATGTGGTTTAGCTCTCCTTGTAATCCAAGCGGATCTGTATACAGCAAAGAAGAGCTAGAAGGCTTAGCAGAAGTATTAAAAAAACACCCTAATATTTATGTGGTTTCTGATGAAATTTATGAACACATAAACTTTAGAGGCGGACACGTTAGTATTGCTGGTATAGATGGTATGTATGACCGTACAATAACTGTAAACGGTGTTTCTAAGGCATTTGCAATGACTGGGTGGCGTATTGGTTTTATTGGCGCTCCAGAATCTATTGCTAAAGCGTGTACTAAATTTCAAGGTCAAAATACAAGTGGTGCTAATGCAATTGCTCAACGTGCAACTATTGCTGCGTTAGAAGCTCCTGTTAGCAAAATACAATTTATGATTGATGAGTTTCATAAAAGAAGAGATCTTGTTTTAGAGCTTTTAGGCGAAATAGAAGGTTTTAAATTAAATGTACCAGAAGGTGCTTTTTATGTTTTTCCTGATATCTCTGCATTTTTTGGTAAAACATTAAATGGTACTGCCATAAACAATGCATCAGACTTATCTATGTATTTATTAGAAAATGCAAATGTTGCAACTGTTACAGGTGAAGCATTTGGAAATCCTAATTGCATACGTATTTCTTATGCTGCATCAGAAAAAGAATTAAGAGAAGCTGTAAGCAGAATTAAAGCTGTCTTATAAATAAGCATAACAAAACTACACAAAAGGTCTTATTAGCATTTGCAATAAGACCTTTTTTTATACATTTACTTTTCTTAAAAGTAAAATTATCTCTACAGAAACTCACATAGCAACTTTACAAAAAACACCTATTCGGTTTCAAGAATATGGCATAGGTATTTTTATAGGTATAAGTACAAAATCTGCATTAAAAAAAGCAATTAAAAAAGGGCTGGTTTATATTGATGGAAAAAAAGCAACTACCGCTACGTTTATAAATGGAGCTGAAAAAATAACCTATCACAAGCCTAAAGAAAATCAGAATAAGAAAAAGCTAGATTTAGAGTTAGAGGTTATTTACCAAGACAATTATTTAGCCGTAATAAACAAACCTGCAGGAATATTAGTTAGCGGCAACTCTTTTAAAACCATAGATAACGCACTAGAGCAAAACATTGTAAAAAGTACCCTAGCAGACGCTACAAAACCACGACCAACACACAGACTAGATTATCCTACAACAGGACTACTATTAATTGGAAAAACCTCAGCTAGCATATTAGCCCTTAATAAGCTTTTTGAAAATAAAAAGATCACAAAAACTTACTTAGCAGTTACTATTGGAAAAATGCCCGTAAAAGGAATTATTAGCACCATAGTAGACAATAAAGAGGCCTTATCTAAATACAACGTAATAAAAAGTGTAGCCTCAGAAAGATTTAGCTATCTAAATCTTGTAAAATTAAAACCAGAAACAGGAAGAAAACACCAACTTAGAGCACACTTATCCTCTATTGGAAATCCTATTTTAGGAGATGTGCAGTATGGACTTGAAGATAAAATTATAAAAGGAAAAGGATTGTATTTACACGCATATTCGCTAGATTTTATTCATCCATTTACAAATGAAAAAATGAGCTTAAAAAAGGTGCCACATAAAAAATTTACTAAGCTATTTCCTGCCCCTTTAGACTACGATTTCTCTGTTTAAATAAAATAATTATCTTAGCTGTAAAACCAGCATAAATGCCCAACACCAATACTACTTGTAAAAATTGTGAAAACAAATTTGATGCAACTTATGAGTTTTGTCCTCATTGCGGACAAAAATCTAACGACAAATTAACGGTTGGTGTTTTATTTAGCAACACAATTAAAAACTATTTTTCTGTAGACGCTCGTTTCTTTAAAAGTTTTTTTCCTTTGCTTTTAAAACCTGGGTATTTACCTACTAAATTTATAGAAGGCAAGCGCTTATTATATCTTCACCCTGCACAACTGTACTTATTTTCGTCAATCGTATTTTTCTTTTTCTTTTCATTTAAGGTAAGTAAACAAGAACGTCAAATTAGAGAAAGTGTAAAATCAGAAAAAACACTTAAACAAACTATAGATTCTATAAAAACATACAACGCTAACGATTCTTTAGCTGCTGCTACTGTTATAGAGAAACTAAAGCAAAACCAAGATAAAACAGGCCTAAAAGATGAAGAATTAGCGAAGTTAGATTCTATTATTAAAGGACAAAATTACAAAGGTGATGACTTTATGACTTTTGGCTTTAACGAATCTAAAGTAGATTCTTTAATTGATATTAACGCACCAGACTCTTTAATAACTAAAGAAATGGGCCAAACAGAAGATGCAGGCTATTTTACAAAAAAAGCATACACTCAAGTCTTAAAACTTTATAAAGACAACGGTAGTTTAGCAAGCATTTTACACTCGTTTTATGACACTATACCAATTGCATTGTTTTTTCTACTACCAATATTCGCATTTATTCTAAAATTACTTTTTTACAGTAAAGGGCCATTTGCATACCACTTGGTGTTTGCTTTTTACTATTTTTCATATCTATTTAGCACATTTATAATTTTATTACTAATTAGTTTTGTGTGGCCTAGTTTCTCTGGTTATGTTCAATTTTTAATTATACTTTCTACCTTTATATATTTGTGTATTGCTCTACAAAAATTTTATAAGCAAGGCTGGCTTTTAAGCTTCTTTAAGGGCTCTTTAGCTACTTTTATTTATTTTGTAATTGTAATACCCATAGCAATTACAATACTAAGTGCTTTTGCATTTTTAATGTATTAAATAGTAGCAAATAGTTACTTTTAAAAGAACATAGCATTTTTAAATACTACTATGCTCTACTAATAATGTTTATTTTAGTAAAATTCAAAAAAAATTACAACTGTGAAAATATTTCAAATTGCAATAGCCTTACTTTTTTCCTTATCAATTTATAGCCAAAAACCAGCATATGTAATTTATAATGCTAAAGGTAAAAAAGTAGGTTACAAGAAAATGCTAAAAGACCTAAGTCAAAAAGATATTGTTCTGTTTGGAGAATTACACAATAACGCCATTGCTCACTGGTTAGAACTTGAGGTTACTAAAGACATACATAAAAGCAAAACAATTGTATTAGGCGCAGAAATGCTAGAGGCAGACAACCAAACACAAGTAAACAATTACCTAAATAATATTATAGACGCAAAAGCATTAGACACTGTTGCTAGGTTATGGCCTAATTACAAAACAGACTATGCTCCTCTGGTAAATTACGCAAAAGAGAACAAACTACCTTTTATTGCAACCAACATTCCAAGACGATATGCCAACTTGGTCTACAAGAAGGGCTTTTCTGGTTTAGATTCTTTATCTACACTAGAAAAAAGCTGGATAGCACCTTTACCTATTATTTTTGATAGCGAATTACCCACTTATAAAAATATTTTAAAAATGATGGGAGATCATGGTACTCCAGAGCTAGTTATGGCACAAGCAATAAAAGACGCTACAATGGCTCATTTTATTTTAAAAAATTACAAACCCAATACCACCTTTATACATTACAATGGTGCATACCACTCTAATAATTACGAAGGTATTTTATGGTATTTAAAAAACAAAAACGGTAATTTAAACTACGTAACTATTAGCACTGTAAATCAAGAAGATATTACCAAGCTAAAAGAAGAGCACTTAAATGTTGCTGATTATATTATTTGTGTTGATGATGATATGACAACCACATACTAAACTCATTAAAAATGACAAACAAAGAGTTAATTCAGAAATTTTACACCTCCTTTTCTAATGCAGATATTAAGGGTATGCTTAGTTGCTATCACGATGATATTACATTTACAGATCCTGCCTTTGGAACATTACAAGGCAATAGAGCAAAAGCAATGTGGCAAATGTTATTAAGCAGAAGCAACGGAGGAACTCAAATAACATTTAACTCTATTACAACTAATAAAAACAAAGGAAGTGTGCATTGGAAAGCCGTGTACACTTACGGTTCAAAAAAAAGAAAAGTTACAAATAACATTACAGCTAATTTTACCTTTTTAGACGGAAAAATAATTGAACACGTAGACACATTTAATTTATGGAACTGGTCTAAACAAGCATTAGGTATAAGCGGATATTTATTAGGTTGGTCTTCTTTTTTTAAATCTAAAATTCAAACTAAAACAAACAACTTGTTAGACACATTTATATCTTCTTCCAAAAATACGGAGTTAAAATAATAAGTACCGTAAATAGCTCCAACCTACCTGCTAACATCAAAAAGGCTGTCCACCATTTACCTAAAGCAGGTAAACCATCAAAATTAGCTAACGGATTTAGACTACCAAGACCCGGACCTACATTACCTAAAGAAGTTGCTGCACCACCAATAGCAGTAACAAAATCTAACCCAAGAAAACTAAGCACTAAAGCACCTAGTATAAATAGCAGCATATATAAAACCAAAAAAGCTATAATATTGTAGACAATCTTTTCTGGCACCATCTTATTATTATAACGTACCGGTATAATTGCGTTAACGTGTAACGTACGTTTAAACTCTAATAATCCGTTTTTAATAATAAGTAAATGACGCATTACTTTTATACCACCAGATGTAGAACCAGCACAACCACCTAAAAACATTAATCCAAAAAAGAAAACAGTTAAAAAAGGTGTCCAGCTTGTAAAGTCTGCAGTAACAAAACCTGTTGTAGTTATTACAGATATAATTTGAAAGAGTGTATGTCTAAAAGCACTTTCTGCTTCTCCTAATACCATAGGGTGATAATCTGAAACAGGAACATCTGCTTTTAAATATACTGTTAAGGCTGCTATTAAGGTAAAAAACACTACAAAGCCAGTATAAAATTTAAACTCTTCATCTTTTAACATTTTTTGTATTTTACCCTTAAAAGCAAAGTAACTCAACACAAAGTTACTACCCGCCAAAAACATAAATAAAATAACTATATATTGTATCAAAGGATCGTTATTCCAATACGCTAAACTTGCATTTTTAGTAGAAAAACCTCCTGTAGACAATGTTGCAGAAAAAGAACCAATTTCCGTAACACAAGTTATGGAAGATGGAGTTATTTATGAAGCAAACATTCGTCAATACTCTCCAAAAGGGACTTTCAATGCTTTTTCTAAGGATATTCCTGTACTAAAAAAATTAGGCGTTAAAGTTATTTGGGTAATGCCAATTAATCCTATTTCTAAAATAAAGCGTAAAGCTACTGGAGAAAAATTTACAAGTGAAATTGAAAATGAAGAAGAACGCAAAAAATACTTGGGAAGCTACTACTCTGTATCAGACTATAAAGCAATAAATCCAGAATTTGGTACGTTTGATGACTTTAAAAATATGGTAACTACTGCACACGATAATGGTATTTTAGTTATTGTAGATTGGGTACCAAACCATACAGGTTGGGATCATCCTTGGATTAAAGATCATCCAGAATATTATACTCAAAACGAGCAAGGAGAAATTATAGATCCTATAAACCCAGAAACAGGAGAATCTTGGGGATGGACAGATGTTGCTGATTTAAATTACGATAATAAAGAAATGCGTAAGGAAATGATTAGTGATATGAAATTTTGGGTAGAAAAAGCAGACATTGATGGCTACCGAATGGATGTTGCACACAAAGTCCCTGTTGATTTTTTTAATACTGCTATAAAAGAAATGAAAACAGTAAAGTCAATTTTTATGTTAGCAGAAGCAGAACAGCCAGACTTACTACAAAATGGTTTTGATATGCAATATGGTTGGGAAGTTCACCATATTTTTAATGAAATAGCTAAAGGAGAAGCTTCTGTTTCTAAGTTTGATGCTTATATGGTTAAACTAGATACTATTTTAGAAGCAGATGATATTAATATGAACTTTGTTACCAACCACGATGAAAACTCTTGGAACGGTACTTTATTAGAAAGAATGCCTAATAACAAAGAAGTATTTACAGCACTAACCTATGTTATGCCTGGTATGCCACTAATTTATTCTGGTCAAGAGTATGATATGGAACATAGATTACGCTTTTTTGAAAAAGATACAATTCCTAAAACTAAAGGAAAATATTTTACTTTATTAGAAAAACTAGGCGAATTAAAAAATACAAATTCAGCTTTAAACGGAGGTAAAAAAGCTGCTAATTACACAAGAGTTAACACATCTAATAACGAAGCTATACTAGCATTTAAAAGAGATAAAGATGGTGAAACTGTTTATTTTATTGCTAATTTAAGTGATACCATAAAAGAAGCAACTATTAGTTTAAATGGTGAATTTACAGACTACATCTCTAACAACACTTTTGCTATTGAAGAAAACACAGCTTTAAAATTAGCTCCTTGGGAGTACCATATTTTAACTGTTAAACAGTAGAAAAAAATACTCATAAAAAAAGCGCCAATTTTATATTAAAATTGGCGCTTTTACTTTTTAAAAATATATCCTATAACGGAATATTACCGTGTTTACGCTTAGGCACATTTACAACTTTATCCTCTAACATTGCCATAGCTTTTATAAGTTTTTTACGGGTATCTTTTGGCAAAATAACCTCATCTATAAAACCTCTTTGAGCAGCACTGTACGGATTAGCAAATGCATCTGCATACTCTTGTTCTTTTTCTGCTAATTTGGCTGCAGAATCTTCTGCCGCTTGTATTTCTTTTCTAAAAATAATTTCACTAGCTCCCTTAGCTCCCATTACTGCTATTTCTGCTCCAGGCCAAGCATAGTTCATATCTGCACCAATGTGTTTAGAGTTCATAACATCATAAGCACCACCATAAGCTTTACGTGTAATTACGGTTACTTTTGGCACTGTAGCTTCACTTAAAGCATATAACAATTTGGCTCCGTTTGTAATAATACCATTCCATTCTTGATCTGTTCCTGGTAAAAAACCTGGTACATCTACCAATACAAGTAGCGGAATATTAAAACAGTCACAAAAACGTGTAAAACGAGCTCCTTTCTTAGAACTTTCTACATCTAAAACTCCTGCTAAACTCATTGGTTGGTTGGCAACAATACCAATACTCCTACCCGCTAAACGAGCAAAACCAACAACTAAATTATCTGCGTAATCTTTATGTATTTCAAAAAACGAATCTTCATCAATAATTCCGTTTATAACAGTACGCATATCATAAGGCTGATTTGCGTTTTCCGGAACCATAGTTCCTAATTCCTCTCTAATTTCATCACCCAAAGTATAAGGTAATTTAGCTGGTTTATCCTCACAATTTTGAGGCATATAGCTAATCATTTCTTTAATTTGATTAATACATTCTATGTCATTGGCTGCAGTAACATGTGTTACTCCAGATTTTGTAGCGTGTGTTTTTGCACCTCCTAATTCCTCTGAGGTTACCTCTTCATTAGTAACCGTTTTTACAACATTAGGACCAGTTACAAACATATAACTAGAGTTTTCTACCATTAAGGTAAAATCTGTCATAGCTGGCGAGTATACAGCACCACCTGCACAGGGTCCCATAATTGCAGAAATCTGAGGTATAACACCAGAAGACATCACGTTTTTATGAAAAATATCTGCATAACCACCTAAAGAACGTACACCTTCTTGTATTCTTGCTCCTCCACTATCATTTAATCCAATTACAGGTACGCCAATTTTCATAGCCATATCCATAATTTTACATATTTTTTCTGCGTGGGTTTCAGATAATGCACCTCCAAAAACAGTAAAATCTTGTGCAAAAACACAAACTTGTCTTCCGTTTATTGTTCCGTAACCAGTTACAACACCATCACCATAAAACTGTTGTTTATCCATTCCAAAGTCAGACGTCCTATGAGTTACTAAAATTCCCATTTCTTCAAAAGAACCTTCATCTAACAAAAAATGAATACGCTCACGAGCAGTTAATTTACCTTTAGCGTGCTGTTTTTCTATACGTGCTTTACCACCGCCTAATTTAGCTAAATCTATTTTAGACTTTAATATATTTTCTTTGCTTTGCTCTCCCATTTTACTTTGTATTTCTGTTAGTTCTCCAATTGGAAGTTTCTTGTTCTGGTGTTTTTACTATTTTAGTATACTCGTTAAATAAGTGTACGCCAAATAAGGCTGCCACTTTATGTTCTGGTAAACGAGCTGCTATTAACTTATCTGCAGAATAGTATTTTTTAACAAAATGTGTATCAAAATCTCCAGATAAAAATGCAGGATGCTCACAAACAAACTTTCCAAAAGACAGTGTTGTAGATGCTCCTTCAATTTTATAATCTTCAATAGCAGTAAGCATTAATTGTATTGCTTCTTCTCTGGTATCTCCGTAGGTTATTAATTTAGACAACATAGGATCATAATAAATAGGTATTTCCATACCTTCTTCAAAACCATCATCTAAACGTATGCCTTTACCTTTTGGTCTTTTGTAGGTTGATAACGTACCAATACTAGGCATAAAGTTATCCAAGGGATCTTCTGCATAAACCCTAACTTCTACAGCATGACCTTTTATTTTTAAATTATTTTGCGTGATTTGTAATGTCTCATTTCTAGCAACTTTAATTTGTTGCTCTACCAAGTCTACACCTGTAATTAGTTCTGTAACAGGATGCTCTACTTGTAAACGTGTATTCATTTCTAAAAAATAGAAATTTTTATCAGCATCTAATAAAAATTCTACTGTACCCACACCAACATAGTCACAGGCTTTTGCCACTTTTATAGCAGCATCTCCCATAGCTTCTCTAATTTCTGGGGTAAGTACAACAGAAGGCGCTTCTTCCACAACTTTTTGATGCCTACGTTGTATGCTACATTCGCGCTCAAATAAATGAACCACATTACCGTGATTATCTGCTAAAACCTGAATTTCTATATGTCGTGGAGAAGCCACATATTTTTCAATAAAAACAGATCCGTCTCCAAAGGCAGCAACAGCTTCACTAATGGCACGTTTCATTTGCTCTGGTAACTCTTCTATATTTTCTACAACTCGCATACCTTTACCACCACCACCAGCAGCAGCTTTAATAAGTATAGGAAAGCCTATTTCTTTTGCTATTTTGGTAGCCAAAGCTACATCTGTAATAGCTTCTTCAATACCAGGAACCATAGGAATATTATAATCTTTAACCGCTTCTTTTGCAGCTAACTTATTTCCCATAACTTCTATAGCGTGTGGCCTTGGACCAATAAATGTGATACCTGCTTTTTCTACTTTTTTAGCAAATTCAGCATTTTCACTTAAAAAACCATATCCTGGATGTATACCATCTGCCCCAGTATCCTGTGCAGCTTTTAAGACTTTTTCCATAACCAAGTAAGACTCAGAAGATGGTGCTGCTCCCAAGCATACCGCTTCATCTGCAAACTTTACGTGTGGTGTCTCCCTATCTACATCAGAAAAGACAGCAACAGTTTTTATTCCCATTTTTTTAGCAGAGCGCATTACTCGTAATGCAATTTCTCCTCTATTTGCAACTAGAATTTTTTTCATTTTTATGCGATCTCTATTAATAATTGTCCTTTTTCTACCGCATCATCCTTAGCAACATTTATTAACTTTACTACGCCATCACTAGGTGCCGTAATAATGTTTTCCATTTTCATTGCAGATAATACCAATACTTGCTCTCCTTCTTTTATCTCTTGACCTTCAGCAACCAAAATATCTAAAATAAGCCCTGGCATAGGAGCATTAATATTCTTTTCTTTTTTAGTGTTAGATGTTAGTAACCCCATTTGTTTAACCATTTGGTCGTACTCATCTGCAATAGCAATAGTATATGTATTTCCGTTTACCTCTACGGTAAGCTCTTTTGCTAAATAATTTGCGTGCAATAATTTAGCACTATACTTTTTATTATCTTCTAAAATATGGAATTCCGATTCTGATTTTTTAACAATATCTAACTCAGAAATATCCTTACTATCTAAAGCTATTTCTTCATTATTTACTGAAACAACGTATGTTTTCATAATATAATAGTTTATAAAATTTAATGGTTAGTTAGAATAACTTTTAATTACTCCGGATATTCTATTCTAAGGTGATAAATATTGGTAAGCTTTAACTTTAAGACCTTTTTAATTTCTACAATTTCTTTAAAGGTAATGTTTGCATTAGAGTATTGGTTGGCTCTCATTTGTCCGTCTATAATCTTATCTACAAACTCATCTATCATCAAAAAAGTAGGATTTTTTAAACTTTTAGATGCAGCTTCTACAGCATCTGCCATCATTAAAATTGCAGTTTCTTTAGAAAAAGGTAATGGACCAGGATATTTAAAATCGTCCTCATTTACATTTTCATCTATCTCAGATTGCTTTTTGTAAAAATAATACACTTTAGATGTTCCGTGGTGTACTCTAATAAAATCTATAACACGGTCTGGCAAATTATTTTTACGTGCTATTTCTATTCCGTCTAAAACGTGATTAATTATAATTTTTGCACTTTCTATTGGTGTGTGCTCATTATGCGGATTTACATTAGTTACCTGATTCTCTGTGAAATAGGTAGGATTTTTCATTTTACCAATGTCGTGGTATAAAGCACCTACCCTAACCAACATTGCATTTGCTCCAATTTCTTGTGCTGCAGCCTCAGCTAAATTTGCTACTTGTAAAGAATGATGAAATGTACCTGGTGCTTTGTTAGACAGTTCTTTAAGCAACTTAGAGTTGGTATCTGATAGTTCTAGTAGAGACACATCAGAAACCAAACCAAATATTTTTTCATAAATGTAAATAAGCGGTTGCACAAAAAGTGTAATCATTCCGTTTAATAAAAATACTCCAAAAGTAATAGCGTACATATTATTTAAATTACCCTCGTGTATAATATGAAAAGCAAAATAACCTATAATATATATTAACGTAATTTGACCAACAGAAATAAATAAATTGGCTCTTTTATATAGTTGAGAAACTGTTAAAATGGTTACAATACCTGCCATTATCTGAAGAAAAATATACTCAAAACTATTAGGCACTACAAAGCCTAAAATAAGCAATGTAAGTACGTGTACAAAAAGTCCCAAACGGGCATCAAAAAAAGTTTTTAATATTAACGGTAAAATACAAAGTGGTACTACGTAAACATAGGCTTCATTATACTTTATAACCATAGTAGTTATAAAAACCATTAATAAAATATTAAAAAAGATAAAGGTTACCTTGGTGTTATTTTTAAATACAGATGTTCTATATTTTTTTAAAAAAAGCAATAACATAAGCAATACTAATGCTACCAAAATAGTGTAACCAGATACTATTACGTAATAATTATTTTCAGTCCAAAGTTCAGACTCAAACTCCTGTTTTAAAGAGTTTAATATTTTATAGTTTTCTGCCTCTACAACTTCTCCTTTTACAATAATTAGCTTACCCTCGTCTACGGTTCCTCTTGTTACAGAAATTTTAGCTAATTCTTCATTTAAAGATTTTTTAGAGATATTATCATTGTAAAATACATTAGGTTTAACAATATTAAAAAACAATTGTTTAAACTTTGTATTATACCCTGTTAACTGTTTTTTACGTAATACAGAAGTTATAATTTTATCTATACTTTGTATGCTTGTAATATCTTTAAAGCTTAATTCTTTAGCTTCATTATTACGTAGTAAAAAAAGCTTTTGGGCTTTAGACGTAACTTTATTCTTTTTTAAAATTCCGTTAGCATAAAGTGTACCTAATATTTCTTTACCAACAGTTTTTAAGTATCTTTTTTCTTCGGAATTAAAATCAGAATTTTTAAAAACCTCATCAAAATTAGTCGTGTAGTTTTTATAAACAGATGAAACTATCTCTTGATTGTAGCTGTAATAGTCTAGATGATTATTTGTAACTGTTTGCTTTTCCTTATCTATCTCAGATACATCTTTCTTTATTGAAAAATCAAACGGTGCGTATAAATTCTCGTACTGCCAAGGTTTTCCTTTTTGAAACTCATACTTAAACTTACCTCCTTTTGGAAAGAAAAATACAATTAAAAAGATAGTGCCAACATAAAGAAAGCACTTGTATAGTAACGATTGATTTTTATATATTTTCTCCAAGATATTTTTTGTAGTTAAAGTAACTTTTTCCAAAAATAGAAAATTATGCGCTTAAAAAATGGTTTTGACAAAAGAACCCTGTTCTATGTGCATTAATTTATTAATTTTGCAACACCAAAAAATTTAGAATTTATGAAAGATGTTGTTATAGTTTCTATGGCAAGAACTCCAATTGGGAGTTTTTTAGGATCATTATCTAGTGTTGCTGCACCAAAATTAGGTGCAATTGCTATAAAAGGCGCTTTAGATAAAATAAAACTAGAGCCATCTCAGGTTCAAGAAGTTTTAATGGGTAATGTAGTACAAGCTGGTGTAGGGCAAGCTCCTGCTAGGCAAGCGGCTATTTATGCTGGTATACCAAACACAGTTCCTTGCACAACAATAAATAAAGTTTGTGCTTCTGGTATGAAAACTATAATGCAAGCTGCACAATCTATTGCTTTAGGTGATAATGATATTGTTGTTGCTGGTGGTATGGAAAATATGAGTATGGTACCACACTATGTACATTTAAGAAATGGACAAAAATTTGGACCAACATCATTAGTAGATGGATTACAAAAAGATGGTTTAGTAGATGCTTATGACCAAAACGCTATGGGCGTTTGTGCAGATGCATGTGCTACAGAATATGAGTTTAGTAGAGAAGATCAAGATAATTTTGCAATACAGTCTTATAAGAGATCTGCAGCTGCATGGAAACAAGGTAAGTTTGCTAACGAAGTAGTACCTGTAGAAGTACCACAAAGAAGAGGCGAGCCTGTTATTGTTTCTGAAGACGAAGAATTTAAAAATGTTAAACTAGAAAAAATACCAGCATTAAGACCTGCTTTTACAAAAGAAGGTACTGTAACTGCTGCTAACGCATCTACTATTAATGACGGTGCTGCTGCTCTTGTACTTATGAGTGCAGATAAAGCAAAAGAATTAAACCTAACACCTTTAGCTAAAATAAAAAGTTATGCAGATGCTGCACACGAACCAGAATGGTTTACAACAGCACCATCTAAAGCATTACCAAAAGCTTTAGGAAAAGCAGGTATAGAAATAGGAGACGTAGATTATTTTGAGTTTAACGAGGCTTTTTCTGTTGTTGGTTTAGCAAATATGAAAATATTAGGTTTAACAGATACTAATGTAAATGTAAATGGAGGCGCAGTATCTTTAGGACACCCACTTGGTTGCTCTGGAGCCAGAATTGTAATTACTTTACTAAGTGTATTAGAACAAAATAACGGAAAAATTGGAGCTGCTGCTATTTGTAATGGCGGTGGTGGTGCATCTGCAATTGTTTTAGAAAAAGCGTAATATAGCGGAATAGAACAATTTTTATGCAATACGGTATTTGTAATCTTAGTATAGTTCCAGTAAGGTTAACCCCAGAAGAAAATTCAGAAATGGTCGCACAGCTTTTATATGGCGACCATTTTAAGGTTTTGGAACACCGTAAATTTTGGAGTAGAATAAGAATTGCTTTTGATGGTATTGAAGCTTGGGTTAGCAATAACCAATACGTACTTATAGAGGAAGATGAATATACAGCTTTAGAAGCCACTACAGATGTTGCTTTAAGCTCTGACTTAATAGCTTTTATATCTGCAGGTAGTAATGACTTAATGCCAATTTTAGTAGGTTCTGTTTTAAACGGAATTCCAATATTAGACCACTCTTATGATGGTAACTATATACAGGGTGTACAAGCTAAAGCAAAACTTATAGATGCTGCATTAATGTACTTAAACAGTCCGTATTTATCTGGCGGAAAAACTCCGTTTGGTACAGATAGTGCTGGTTTAACACAAATGGTTTATAAAATAAGTGGGTACAAATTATTACGTACAGCACAAGAACAGTCTACACAAGGAGAACCTTTAAGTTTTATTGAAGAAAGTGAACCTGGAGACTTGGCATTTTTTGATAATAAGGAAGGTATTATAGATCACGTGGGTATTATTATGCAAGACAATTATATTATTCATTGTCACGGAAAAGTACGTATAGACCGTATAGACCATACCGGAATTTTTAATGCCGAATTAAAAAATTATACTCACCAGTTACGAGTTATAAAAAAGATTATTTAATAACAATTTAACTTGTTTTACACGCATAAAAAAAGCCTTCATTTCTGAAGGCTTTTTTAGTTATTATATATTAAAAGATTACTCTCCTAACAACTTCTTTAAACGCATAAAGTTTTCTGTATCACCTAATGCACCATAAATATTCTTTAACTGTGATAACAATGCTTGGTTACCTGGAGTTTGTTTTAAAGCATCTTCTAAAATTTGAGCTCCTTCTTTAAACAACCCGTCTTTTTGTGCTTTTAACTCATCATACTTAGCAATATCTGCTCTAGAACTTCCTAGTGCATTCATCGCATCAATTAATCCGTTACCTTCGTTTACATACGTAGTAGATAAATTTAATTGTGCATTAACATAAGCTGGATTAAGTTCAATTGCTTTTTCATAAGCAGATCTTGCTTCTGCAATATTATCTTGCTCCATATTAATAACACCAATATTGTAAAACAAATCTGGATTGTTAGGGTCTACTCTAGTAGCTTCTGCCATTAATACTTTAAACTGGTCTTTATGACCCAATTTATACTGTAAGTTAGCCTCGTTTAAAATTAAATTTACATCACCAGGATTATTGGCTCTTGCTTCTTTGTAAGCTTCTAATGCTTTTTCATCTTCTCCTAATTGAGTATAAATAAGTGCTATGTTTTTAACAATTTCTGCTTTTCTAGATGGAGATTTCTCCTCTTTTGGCTCTTTGTATTGTTTAGACTTCACCATCAAATCTCTTTGTGCCTTAGCCATTTCTTCTCTTTCTCCTGTTGCAATGTTTACAGCAGAGTATTTTACTTCGCTACCATCATAGTTTAAGTCTTTAAGTTCATTATAGTACTTAAGTGCTTTTTCCATATTTTGTGCATTAACAGCACTGTTAGCAGCATAAAATAAATAAACTGTATCTTTTTTACTTAAGTTATATGCTAAGTAAAGTTTATCTGCACCAGCATCAAACTTTTTCTCGTTATTATCTTTAATTGCAGCATTAACAATATCACCAGTCATACCAGTCATAGCCTGTTTAGCTTCTACTGTGTATTTCTTTTTACCTACTTCTTCTTCGTAAGCAATTAAATCATTAAAAGCAGCAATAGACTCTTTAAATGCACCTTGCTCACCAGCCTTAGCTAGTTTAGAATATGTTTTTCCTTTTACTAGGTAGTATAACGCTTTTGTTTTTGCATCTGCAGATCCTAATAATGGTTCTGCTTTTGCTAAAGCAGCTTTAGCTTCTGCTGCATTATCAGATTTTAATGCTTTATCAGCAGCCTTAACTTCATTCTTTTGTGCAAAAGTCATTGCAGAAAAAGACATTGCTGCCGTTAATATTAAAAATTTAGTTTTCATTTCAATTTCTATTAAATAATTAGTGTAAAAAATTTATTCTTCAGTTGATTCCGTTGTATCATTATCAAGAGCCGTGCCATCTTCTGTAGAAGCATCACCTTCTATAGCGTCAGGAGTTTCTCCTTCTAAACCTTCTTCGTCTACAGCGTCTTCGTCTTTCATAACTTTTGCAACTGCTGCAATAGAATCTTTTCCTTTTATATTTATTAATCTAACACCTTGTGTTGCTCTACCCATTACACGTAAATCTTCTACGCCCATACGTATTGCAATACCAGACTTATTAATAATCATTAAATCATCAGAATCGGTAACATTTTTAATAGCTACAAGTCCTCCTGTTTTATCAGTAACACTAATAGTTTTAACACCTTTACCCCCTCTGTTTGTAATTCTGTAATCTTCTAAGCTAGAACGTTTTCCGTAACCTTTTTCAGAAACTACTAAAATATTATCATCAAAGTTGTGTACAGATATCATACCTACAACTTCATCATTATCATCTGCAAGTGTAATACCTCTAACACCAGAAGCATTTCTACCCATTGGTCTAGTCTTGCTCTCCTCAAACCTAATTGCTTTACCAGATTTTAATCCTAAGAATATTTGACTAGTACCTGTTGTTAATTTAGCTTCTAATAACTCATCACCGTCTTTAATACCTATAGCATTAATACCGTTTAAACGAGGTCTAGAATACTGTTCTAAAGATGTCTTTTTAACAGTACCTTTTTTAGTTGCCATAATAACGTAGTGACTATTTACGTACTCTTCATCTTTAAGATCTTGTGTACATATAAAGGCCATTACCTTATCATCTTGCTCTATATTAATTAGGTTTTGTATTGCTCTACCTTTAGATGTTTTACTACCTTCTGGTATTTCGTAAACACGCATCCAGAAACATTTTCCTTTTTGTGTAAAGAACAACATATATTGGTGATTTGTACCAACAAATAAATGTTCTAAAAAGTCTTCGTTTCTTGTAGATGATGCTTTTTGTCCTACACCACCTCTATTTTGTGTTTTGTACTCTGTTAATGGTGTACGCTTAATATAACCTGCATGAGAAATGGTAATTACCACTTGCTCATCTGGTATCATATCTTCAATACTTAAATCGCCACCTGCAAAATTAATTTCAGATCTTCTTTCGTCTCCGTATTTCTCTTTAACTTCAGTAAGCTCATCCTTAATAATTTGCATTCTACGCTCTTCATTAGCAAGAATATCTTTTAAGTCTGCTATAGTTTTTACTATTTCATCATACTCTGCTCTTAACTTGTCTTGTTCCAGACCTGTTAATTGACGCAAACGCATTTCTACAATTGCTTTAGCTTGTATTTCTGAAAGTTTAAACCTCTCTATTAAGTTTTCTCTAGCTTCATCAGCATTAGAAGAGCCTCTAATTATAGCAATTACTTCATCTATATTATCAGATGCAATAATTAAACCTTCTAAGATATGAGCTCTGTCTTCTGCTTTTTTAAGCTCGTACTGCGTTCTACGTACAACAACCTCATGCCTATGTTCCACAAAATAGTGAATCATTTCTTTAACATTAAGTAACTGCGGTCTACCTTTTACAAGTGCAATATTGTTTACACTAAAAGATGTTTGTAACGCTGTATATTTAAATAAGGTATTAAGTACAATATTAGGTATAGCATCTCTTTTTAAAATGTATACAATACGCATACCGTTTCTATCAGATTCATCTCTAATAGTAGAAATACCTTCTATTTTTTTATCGTTAACAAGATCGGCTGTTTTCTTAATCATATCAGCCTTATTCACCTGGTATGGTATCTCTGTAACTACAATACACTCTCTACCTTGAACTTCTTCAAAAGTAGCTTTTGCACGCATCATTACACGACCACGACCTGTTTTAAAAGCCTCCCTAACACCGTCATAACCATAAATAATACCACCCGTTGGAAAATCTGGTGCCTTAATATGTGTTATTAACTCATCAATCTCTATATCATTGTTATCTATATATGCTATTGTACCATCTACAACTTCAGACAAGTTATGTGGTGGCATATTTGTAGCCATACCTACTGCAATACCAGAAGCTCCATTAACTAATAAGTTAGGAATTCTTGCAGGTAAAACTGTCGGTTCTTTTAAAGAATCGTCAAAGTTTAACTGGTGATCTACTGTATCCTTATCTATATCTGCCAACATGTCATCGGCAATTTTACGCATACGTGCTTCTGTATAACGCATTGCTGCAGGGCTATCACCATCTATAGAACCAAAGTTACCTTGACCATCTACAAGCATATAACGTAAACTCCACTCTTGAGCCATACGTACCATAGAATCATAAACAGAAGTATCTCCGTGTGGGTGATACTTACCTAAAACCTCACCCACAATACGGGCAGATTTCTTATGTGCGCTATTGGAACGAACACCCAATTCATGCATACCATATAAAACCCTCCTATGTACTGGCTTTAAACCATCTCTTACATCTGGCAAGGCACGTGATACTATAACCGACATTGAATAATCAATGTAGGCAGATTTCATTTCGTCTTCTATGTTTATTGGAATAATTTTTTCCCCTTCTGCCATATTAAAATCTTAAATACTAATTTGATTAAAAATTCATGCCAATATACATAAAAACATCACGAGAAAAGTAATATTTACTCACTTTAATACATTATTTATTAACACTTTTTAATATGCAAATAGTTAATAATTATTTAAAATATGATAGTCCAAGCCGCTTTTTTCGACAAATAATCAAACTTTAACGAATATAGGAACAGTATTTGCCTTATATAAAAATAGATTTATTACTTTTATAATTGATTAAGGATTAATTTATGGATGACAATTTTTCACCTAGAGTAAAGGATGTAATTGCGTATAGCAAGGAAGAGGCGTTAAGACTTGGACACGATTTTATTGGTACCGAGCACTTAATGCTTGGGTTACTAAGAGACGGAAACGGAAAAGCAATTAACATATTAGATGCATTAGAGGTAGATTTAGATCATTTGCGACGCAAGGTGGAAATACTAAGCCCAGCAAACCCTAGTTCTGACAATTTGCAAAAAGATAAAAAAAACTTGCACTTAACAAGGCAAGCAGAACGCGCGTTAAAAACAACATTTTTAGAAGCTAAACTTTTTCAGAGTTCTTCTATTAATACTGCGCACTTATTATTATGTATTTTGAGAAACGAAAACGACCCTACAACAAAACTTTTACACAAGCTAAAAGTAGATTATGATAATGTTAAAAGCGAATTTAAAACTATCATCACTAAAGATGAAGACTATATAGATACACCAAGAGCAGAATCTTTTCCTGGTGACTCTGATAGTGACAATGATGAAAAGGAAAGCTTTGGAGGCTCTACCGCTGGCCCAAAATCTAACAAAAAATCTAAAACTCCTGTTCTAGATAATTTTGGTAGAGATTTAACCAAAATGGCAGAAGAAAACAAGTTAGACCCTGTTGTTGGTAGAGAAAAAGAGATAGAGCGTGTATCGCAAATTTTATCTCGTCGTAAAAAGAACAATCCGCTTTTAATTGGTGAACCTGGCGTTGGTAAAAGTGCCATAGCAGAGGGCTTAGCTTTACGTATTATAAATAAAAAAGTATCTAGAATTTTATACAACAAGCGTGTTGTAACACTAGACTTAGCTTCTTTAGTTGCTGGAACAAAATACCGTGGACAGTTTGAGGAGCGTATGAAAGCTGTTATGAATGAGCTAGAAAAGAATGATGATATTATTCTTTTTATTGATGAAATACACACTATTGTTGGTGCTGGTGGTGCTACCGGAAGCTTAGATGCATCCAATATGTTTAAACCTGCATTAGCTCGTGGAGAAATTCAATGTATTGGTGCTACAACTTTAGATGAGTACAGACAATATATAGAAAAAGATGGTGCATTAGAACGTCGTTTTCAAAAAGTAATTGTAGAACCTACTTCTGTAGATGAAACAATAGAAATTTTGCAAAATATTAAAGGCAAGTATGAGGAACACCACAATGTTAATTATACCGATGAAGCTTTAGTAGCCTGCGTAAAATTAACGAACCGTTATATGACAGATCGTTTTTTACCAGACAAAGCTATTGACGCTTTAGATGAAGCAGGATCTAGAGTACACATTGTAAATATGGATGTACCTAAACAAATTCTTGAGTTAGAAAAACAATTAGAAGATGTTAGGGAACTTAAAAATACTGTTGTTAAAAAACAACGTTATGAAGAGGCTGCTAAGTTAAGAGATGACGAAAAAAGAATTGAAAAAGATTTAGCACTTGCTCAAGAAAAATGGGAAGAAGAAAGTAAATTACATAGAGAAACTGTAACAGAAGAAAATGTTGCAGATGTTGTATCTATGATGAGTGGTATCCCTGTAAACAGAATTGCACAAACCGAAATTAATAAGTTAGCTGAATTACCTAACCTTATTAAAAGTAATGTTATTGGCCAAGATGATGCAGTTGCAAAAGTATCTAAAGCAATACAACGTAACAGAGCCGGACTTAAAGATCCTAACAAGCCAATTGGTTCGTTTATATTTCTAGGTCAAACTGGTGTTGGTAAAACACAATTAGCAAAAGTACTTGCTAAAGAGTTGTTTGATTCTGAAGATGCACTTATACGTATTGATATGAGTGAGTATATGGAGAAATTTGCAATCTCTAGATTAGTAGGTGCACCTCCAGGATACGTTGGCTATGAAGAAGGAGGACAATTAACTGAAAAAGTACGTAGAAAACCTTACTCGGTTGTATTATTAGACGAAGTAGAAAAAGCGCATCCAGATGTGTTTAACATGATGCTACAAGTATTAGATGATGGTTTTTTAACTGATAGCTTAGGTCGTAAAATTGATTTTAGAAACACTATCATTATTATGACATCTAATATTGGTGCACGTCAATTAAAAGACTTTGGACAAGGTGTTGGTTTTGGTACGTCTGCTAAAAAAGCACAAGCAGATGAACACCAAAAAAGTGTTATAGAAAACGCTCTTAAAAAAGCGTTTGCTCCAGAATTTTTAAATAGAATTGATGACGTTATCGTCTTTAATCCTTTAGAAAGAGCAGATATTCACAAAATTATTGACATAGAATTAAGTAAACTATACACTAGAATTAAAGATATAGGATACATTTTAACATTATCTGAAAAAGCTAAAGACTACATTGCAGATAAAGGATTTGACAAACAATATGGCGCAAGACCTTTAAAAAGAGCTATTCAAAAGTACATTGAAGATGCTTTAGCTGAAGAAATAGTAAATTCTAAACTGGAAGAAGGTGATAGTATTTTTATGGATTTAGATGATGACAAAAATGAACTTACAATTAAAATTGAAAAAGAGGGTAAAGCTTCTGAAGCATAAAAAATTATAAGTAACTTATTAAAAAAGGGATCAATACATATTGATCCCTTTTTTTTATACCGAAAAACTTTTAACTTAAAGATTTTGCCATTCATTATTCATATTAGCAACTGTTAAAGGATATATTAACCTTTTATCTAGTTTTTTTCTAATTATCTTAACATAAAATTATTTTAGCGCCCGAACACTATTTTATTACATACATATATGAAGATGGGGCAAACCAGAAAGGCTGTAATTGTTAAAGAATATCAATTAGAGTCTGGAAAAATATACATCTATGATAATTATATGGTAGCTTCTTTTGATGAAGGCACTACTATTACATTAGAAAAAGTTTTTCAAATTATAGGCATTTCAGAAATACATTTTAGAGACAGAGATTTTGGATACATTAGTTTACGCAAAAACTCTTACGCAATAGACCCTACAGTTTATAACTTTGTTAGAGGATTAGAAAATTTAAAAGCATTAGCAATTGTTTCTGTAAAAGAAATAGATATGCATAATTTTAAAATTGAAAAAATGTTCTACAAAAAACCAATGAAGTTTTTTATAGAATACTCTAACGCATTAACTTGGGTAAAAAGAAGGTTAGGTTCTGCAGCGACAGCAAAAGCTAAAGAATAACTTTTAGTGTCGCTACTCTAACCTATATTTAAGCTTTTTGCTGTTCCTGTTGTTGTGGAGCCTCTGGCCTTTTAAATAATTCTATAAACGCCCCTCCTATAGAATTTGCAATATTAGAAGCTGTTAGAGATTGATATCCCAAACTCTCTACAGCCAAGTCCCCTGCACTACCGTGTAAATAAACACCAAAAATTGCAGCAACCACTTGCGGATATCCTTGTGCAATTAACCCAGTTATTACTCCTGTTAACACATCACCACTACCAGCAGTTGCCATCCCTGGATTACCTGATGTATTTATAAATCCTTTACCTTTATATAATACTATAGTATGAGCTCCTTTTATAACAAGCACACATTTGTGTTCTACAGAAAACAACTTAGCTTTTTCTAATTTATCAAAATCATTATCCCACTTACCAACCAAACGCTCTAACTCTTTAGGATGCGGTGTTAACACACTATCTTCTGGTAAGAAACTAAATAATTCTTTATTTTCTGATAAGATATTTAGAGCATCAGCATCTATAACTAAAGGTGATTTATTTTGCTTTAAAAAGCTTACAAAAGCAGTCACAGTTTCTTTTTCTTTTCCTAAACCAGGACCAACGCCTATTACTGTTGGCTCTAAATCAAAATTAAAATCAGAAACAATAGTGTCATTATCTGCTGTATGCACCATAATTTCTGGCATAGAACTCTGCATAGGCACATAACCACACTTAGGTAAAAAGGCAGATACCAATCCGCTACCAGCATTTAAAGCTCCTTTAGCAGCTAGTATTGTAGCTCCAATTTTACCATAACTACCCCCAATTATTAAAGAATGACCATAAGTTCCTTTATGACCAAATTTTTCTCTAGGGATATAACTTTGTAAAACTTCATTTTTACTAATTAGTGTGTACTCCGTTTCTGTAACGGTTAAATATTCTACATCAATACCTATATCTATTATTTCCCACTGATTGCAATAAATACCCGTTTGCGGTAAAAAGAAAGCTAATTTAGGTGACTGAAAAGTAAGTATATGATTTGCCTGTATTATAGCATTAGGATCCTCTACAACTTTATTTAAAAATAAGCCCGATGGAACATCTACCGCTAAAATAAAAGCTTCTGTTTTGTTTATATGAGTCATCAACTTAGCTACCCAAGTCACAGGTGTTCTATTTAAACCAATACCAAAAATAGCATCTACAACAATATCTTCTCTCCCTATTTGTGGTAATTCTGTCTCTTCAGACAAAAAGTTAGGCCAAACATTTCTATCCTTTAAACGTTTTAAGTTTGTTAAAAACTCATCTGTTCTTTTTTCATTATAATTTACAATGTACACTTCTATATTATAACCGTGCTCTTGTAAATGTCTTGCAACAGCTAAACCATCTCCTCCATTATTACCTATACCACAAAACAAATGTATTTTAGGTTGTGCTCCTTGCAAACGCAAGTGCAACCAGTTAAATATTTGTACTGCAACACGCTCCATTAGCTCATCACTAGTAATTTGCTGTTTTTTAATTGTAAATTTATCAGCTTGGTATATCTGTTCTCCTGTAAAAATCTTCATTCTATAAAAATATTAGGCTTTTACTATTAAAATGGTAAAAGTTTTAGAAATCATTTGTTTAAAAAGACAAAAGTACTACATTTGATTTGTTAATAAGCAAAGCTTAAACAAACATTTTGGACAACGTAACTACATTTTCTACTACAATTTTTACTTGTGTTATTACTAACACAACAATTACCCCTTTGGGGTAATTTGCTATATAATACACGTCCGTTATACGTATTGTTTTATCAATACAACTTACAAAAATCTATAATTATTTTACAATGAAAATATTAAAGTTCGGCGGAACTTCGGTTGCCAACGCCAATAACATAGAGTTAGTTAAAAATATAGTTAAAAATTCTACTGAAAAGACAGCTGTAGTTGTTTCTGCATTTGGAGGCGTAACAGATCTATTATTAAAAGCTGCAGAATTAGCTTCAATACACCAAGAAGACTACAAAAAAGTATTTTTAGAGATTGAAGATAGACACCTTTCTACCATAAAAGAACTAGTGCCTGTTACTAACCAAAGTAGAGTTTTAAGTAAAGTAAAAAACGAGCTAAACATTTTAGAAACCTTATTAGAAGGTGCATTTTTTATTGGAGAAATAACACCAAAACTATCTGATAAAATTGTTAGCTATGGCGAGTTACTATCTTCTTATATAATTAGTGAATATTTTATTTCTCAAGACTTAGATGCTGTATATAAAGATAGTAGAGATCTTTTAAAAACAAATACAAATTACGGAAAAGCAGCTATTTATAATTTTGATGATACAAATAATTTAATTGAAGATTTTTTTAATAATAATTCTGCTAAAATTACGGTATTGGGTGGTTTTATAGCTTCTTCAGTAAAAGGAGACTCTACTACTTTAGGTCGTGGTGGATCAGATTATACAGCTGCAATTATTGCAGCTGCTGTTAACGCAAATGATTTAGAGATTTGGACAGACGTTAGCGGTATGTATACTGCCAATCCAAAACTTGTAAAACAAGCTAAAGCTATAGTTAATATATCATATAAAGAAGCAATGGAGCTTTCTCACTTTGGTGCCAAAGTACTGTATCCTCCTACAATACAACCTGTACTCACAAAAGGAATTCCTATTACAATTAAAAACACATTTAATCCTGAATCTCAGGGTACTACTATTACAAAAAATCTGGAACAAAATGGCAAAACAGTTCGCGGCATTAGTCATATAGAAAATATAAGCCTTATTTCTTTAGAAGGTCCAGGTATGGTAGGAATTCCTGGAATATCTAAGCGCTTTTTTGAAGTTTTATCTATAGCACAAATAAGCATTGTACTTATTACTCAAGCATCATCAGAACACTCTATTTGTGTTGCAATTGATGCCAATGACGTTAATTTGGCAGAAGAAGCTATTAATAATGAATTTGAATATGAAATCTCATTAAAAAAAATAAAACCAGTATTAGTAGAAAATAATCTTGCTATTATAGCTTTAGTTGGTGATCATATGAAAAATCACCAAGGGTTAAGTGGTAAAATGTTTAGCACGCTAGGAAAAAATAATGTAAACATTAGGGTTATAGCTCAGGGATCATCAGAACGTAATATTTCTGCTGTTATAGATAAAAATGACGTTAAAAAAGCCCTAAACTCTCTTCACGAAAAGTTTTTTGAAGAAAACACAAAACAATTAAATTTGTTTATTATGGGAGTAGGCAATGTAGGTTCTAAACTATTGCATCAAGTTAAACAACAAAAAAAATATTTAAAGGAAAATTTAAAACTAAATATAAGAGTTATTGGTATTTCCAATTCAAGAACTATGTTTTTTGACGAAGAAGGTATCTCTCTAAAAAATTGGGAAACATTGCTTACTAGTGGAGAAAAAGCAAATAAAGAAGCCTTTTTTGATAAAGTAAATAAACTAAATTACAGAAACAGCATATTTGTAGATAATACAGCTAGCGCAACAGTATCTAATACTTATGCAGACTATTTAAGCAATAGTATTTCTGTGGTTACATGTAATAAAATTGCCTGTTCATCTGAATATACTAATTATAGTAAATTAAAGTATTTAGCGCAAAAATATAATGCTCCGTTTTTATTTGAAACTAATGTTGGTGCTGGCTTACCAATTATAGATACTCTAAAACATTTAATTGCTTCAGGAGATAAAATTTTAAAAATACAAGCTGTTTTATCTGGTAGTTTAAATTTTGTATTCAATAATTTTAATGATAAAACTACATTTCATGATGTTGTAAAACAAGCACAAGAAGAAGGCTACACAGAACCCGACCCTAAAATTGATTTAAGTGGGATTGATGTTGCTCGTAAAATTTTAATTCTAGCTAGAGAAAGTGGTTATAAATTAGATATTGAAGAAATTAAAAATGCACCGTTTTTACCTGAAGAAAGTTTAAACACAACTAATAATGATGACTTTTTTGCTTCATTGATTAAATATGAAGCATCTTTTCAAGACATGTATAAAGCAGCGGCAGAAAAAGACTCAAAATTAAAGTATGTAGCTCAATTTGAAGACGGTAAAGCTAGTGTTGGATTACAACATATTCCTAAAGGACACGATTTTTATAATTTAGAAGGAAGTGACAATATTGTTTTATTTTTTACTGAAAGATACCCTAACCAACCTATGATTATTAAAGGTGCTGGTGCAGGTGCAGATGTTACGGCTTCTGGAATTTTTGCTGATATAATAAGAATAGGAAATTTTTAATTATGAAAAACGAAATCAGAGTATTCTGTCCTGCAACTATTGCTAATATTTCTTGTGGTTTTGACGTTCTAGGAGTTGCACTAGACAATGTTGGCGATGAAATGGTTGTAAAAAAAACAACTAAAAAAGGCATTACAATAACCAAAATAGAAGGTCAAGATTTACCTTTAGAAACACATAAAAATGTAGCTGGCGTAGCTGGCTTAGCGTTATTATCTGCTACTAATTACAGTGGTGGTTTTGAAATAGAAATTTATAAAAAAATTAAAGCTGGCAGCGGTATTGGAAGTAGTGCAGCCAGCTCTACTGGTGCCGTTTGGGCTATGAACAAGTTATTAGGAGAACCTTTTTCTAATTTAGAATTAGTGCAATTTGCTATGAAAGGTGAAGAATTAGCCAGTGGAGTGCAACATGCAGATAATGTTGCTCCTGCTATATATGGCGGTTTTACTTTAGTCCGCAGCTATAATCCTTTAGATATTATAAAAATAAATACACCTAAAGAATTATACGCTACTGTAATTCACCCACAAATAGAAATTAAAACATCAGACTCAAGAAAAATACTAAAAACAACTATTTCTTTAGCAGACGGAATAAAACAATGGGGAAATGTTGGCGGATTAATAGCTGGTCTTTACACAGAAGATTATAAGCTAATAGGAAGATCTCTAGAAGACCACATAGTAGAACCTATAAGATCTATTCTTATACCTGCTTTTGACAATGTTAAATCTGCTTCGTTAAATGCTGGTGCGTTGGGTTGTGGTATTTCTGGTTCCGGACCTTCAATCTTTGCTTTAAGCCAAGGAAAAGAAATTGCAGAAAAAGTAGCAAAAGAAATGCAAAATGTATATAATAAAGTAGGTATAGACTATGATATTCACGTTTCTAACATTAATACCATTGGAGTAAAAAAAATAGCATAGCATTTAAATTTTTACAACAACACATTAATTATAATAACAACAACATTCAAGACCTGTTTTATATTGATTTTTAGACATCTAAAAAAACATATTAAGTTTTGTGGTTTGTTTGGTTGTTAGTATATTACAAGTATAAAGAAATCCAAATACAAACATTATGTTGGAAGACAGCAAAGAAGAACTACAAAACAATGTAGGGGGTGAAGAAAATTCAGAAACTACTGATGCTAATACTGTTTCAGAGAAAACTACTGAAATAACAAGCGAAGGTGCAGCTAAAAAAGAAACATCTGAGGAAATAAACAAAGATGAAAAAGAAATTTTAGATGAGATTGAAGAAACCAATGCAGAAGATGCAGAGGATAATGACAATCAACAAAGACACGAAATTCCCCTATTAGATTACCATGCTATGAGTATGGAAAACTTAGTTGGAGAACTACAGCGCTTAGTAAAGAATGAAAAAGTACAAGCCATTAAGAAACATATTGATGGTATCAAATATGAATTTGATTTAAAATTTCAAGAATTTCTTGAGCACAAGAAAGAAGAATTTATAGCTAATGGTGGTAATGAAATTGATTTTAGATACAACTCCGTAACTAAAAGACAGTTTAATGAAGTGTATTCGGATTATAGAGAAAAAAAAGATGCTTATTACAAAAACTTAGAAAGCAACTTAAAAACTAATCTAGAAAAGCGTCTTCAAATAATTGAAGACCTAAAAGGGTTAGTAAATGTTGAAGAAGATATAAACACTACCTACAAAAACTTTAAAGACCTACAGGAAAATTGGCGTAACGCAGGTCCTATTCCTAGGACCGACTATAACAATGTATGGCGTACTTACCACCACCACATTGAAATATTCTACGACTTTTTACACTTAAACAGAGAGTTAAGAGATTTAGATTTTAAACACAATTTAGAAGAAAAACTTAAACTTATTGTTCGTGCTAATGCATTAGCCAATGAACCAGACTTAAACAAAGCTTTTAGAGAGCTACAAACATTACATAAAATCTGGAAAGAAGATATTGGTCCTGTTGGGAAAGATCATAGAGAACAAATTTGGGAAGAATTTAGTAACGCTACTAAAGTCTTACATCAAAGAAGACAAGATTACTATAAAGATCTAGACAAAGTTTACGAGGTTAACTTAGAGAAAAAGAATGATATAATTTCTAAGATCAAAGACATTGCAGAAAATACTTCTAGCAATCACAAAGAACTTCAAAAACAAATTAAAGAAATTGAAGCTCTTAGAGAAGAATTTTTTAAAGCAGGTAAAGTACCTCAGAAATTTAATGAGGAAACTTGGGCAACATTTAAGGAAGCCGTTAAAACATTTAATAAATCTAAAAATGCTTTCTACAAGAATTTAAAGAAAGAACAACAAGACAATTTAGATAAAAAAAGAGCATTATTAGAAATTGCTCTTGCCACAAAAGATAGTGAAGATTGGGATGTTGCGACTAAAGAAATGAAACGTATACAAGGCGAATGGAAAACTATTGGCCATGTCCCTAGAAAGTATTCAGATAAAATATGGAACGAGTTTAAAGGAGCTTGTAATCATTATTTTGATAGATTACACGCTTTAAAAAATCAATCTAGCAAAGAAGAACTTGTAAACCTTGAACACAAAACAGCGTGTTTAAACAAACTTAAAGAATTTCAATTATCTGGAGACAGATCTAAAGACGTTGCTGATATAAAAGAATTTATTAATGAATGGAAAAAGTATGGTCACGTACCTTTCAAAAAGAAAAACATTAATAACAAGTTTAATACCATTTTAGATGCTATTTTCAGAAAGCTAGATATTAGTAAACAAGAATCTGAATTACTTAAGTACGGTGATAAAATTCAAAAATTATCTGCAAGCGATAATGAAAACGCTATCTACAAAGAAAGATTATTTATTAAAAGGAAAATTGATGAAAGTAAAAATGAAATACGTCAATTAGAAAATAATTTACAATTCTTTTCTAACGCTTCAGAAGACAATCCTTTAGTAAAAAATGTTCTTAAAAATATAAATAGTCAAAAAGATTCTTTAAATACCTGGAAAGCAAAGCTGAAGAAGTTAAACATATTGGAAAACAGTATTAACAAAGAAGAGGAAGATACTTCAGGAGAAGAAGAATAAATAACATAAATACAATTTTATAGAAGAGAGTAACATAATGTTACTCTCTTTTTTTGTTTACACGCATAAATATAAACAACAAAAGTCCTAGAAGTTAGCTTCTAGGACTTTTATTGTGTTTGGTATAATCTAATCAATGCTATAAAGTATTGTTTGTATAGCGCATACAAAGCAGTTTATAATTTGTAATCTTTGATTTTAGGGTATAAA
>NZ_JBDVAA010000213.1:0-5845 GCF_039943695.1 Cellulophaga sp.
AATGTATTTACTAAATTTTTTCATTATGCTTTTATTTAAAATTTTACATTTAAGTTAAGTCCAATATTCCTAGTTGACGGAGCCTGCAATGCATCTACACCAGAATCTGGATCTACATTTGGCACATCAGAATTTAACCAAAGGTTACGTCCAATTAAGGACAGACTAAACTCATGTATAGGTGTGTTTATTAATGCTTTTTTTGGAAAGTTATAAGTTAGTGTAACCTCTCTAAGCTTTACAAAAGACTCTTTATAATAGTGGTAGTTTTTATTTTGACCGTTACTAGTTGTCTGCATAAAATTAATGTAGTTAACAGCAACATCATTAGAGGCATATGTACGCGTATCACTAGTAATATTACCATTAACATCATACGTTGCTGTACCGCTTACAACCTTTACTCCTGGAGCTACATAAGAACTAATACCGTTATTTGCATCATCTCTAAATTGGTTTACTGTGCCTTTGTGTTTACCACCCCACCACATTTTTTGATTTGTAGTAGAGTAAATTAAACCTCCTATTCTACCATCAAACAAGAACGATAAATTAAGATTTTTATACTTAAAAGTATTTGTAATACCGTAAGTCCAATCTGGATCATCATCACCAATATATCTCTGGTAAGGATCATTTACAGGGAAACCATTTTCATAAATAACTTCACCGCTAGAATTAGTTTGGTATACGTTAGCATAAATTTGATCTGTACGTTCACCAACTTTTATAAAACCTTCTGTTTGCTCTCTATCTCCGTAAATTTCTTCTTGAAACCTTCTAAACCTACTAAAGTTTACAAGCATATCCCAACTAAAATTAGCTGTTTGTATAGGCTTAGCATCAAAAACAAACTCTAAGCCCTTACGCTTATACTCATCTCCATTAAGTAAAATACTCTCATACCCAGATCCTTCAGAAATTGGACTATAAATTAGGTTATTGTAATCTTTAGCTTCAAAATAAGCAACATCTAAACCTAAACGATTATTAAACAACCTAACATTTGCACCAACCTCCCAAGTGTCTGATGTTTCTGGTTCTAAACCAGGAGAAAGCAAGCTAGATCCAAAAGACGCTGACGTATTTCCGTTCCACGTTGTTCCCTTATCATAAGCTTGTATATAACTATAAGGATCGTCTCCTATTTTACCTTCTGACACTCTAGACCAAGAACCTCTTAATTTTGCAAAACTAATAGCCTGTGGCATATCAAAAAGACTAGATAAAACTAAAGAACCAGATACAGATGGGTAAAAGAAAGAATTGTTTTCTTTTGGCAATGTAGATACCTTATCGTTTCTACCAGTAATAGACAAGTAAAATGCATTGTAAAAAGACATATCTACAAAACCATAAACACTCTTTATAGCTTCTTCTTGCTCTAAGTTAGAGGCAATATAACTTACCCCAGCATTATTAGCCAAATTGTAAAAACCAGGAATATTTAAACCATCTGTTTGCGTACTTGCAGCTGTAGATTTACGATAGTAGTTAGAGTAAGCAACTTCACTTTTTAGTGTAAAATTATCTGAAAAGTTCTTTTCAAACTTTAAACCAAAATCTCTAATAATATCAAAATATCTACTATCTGCATTGGTAAAATTACCAAGAGATTTATTACCATACCCTACATAACTTTTAGGCTCTTTATACGTTCTGTTTAAGCTGTAAACATTTATACCGCTTGTGCTTTTTACACTAAGTTCTGGCGTAATATTATACTCAAAGGCAACATTACCATACACATTATCTTTATCATAACCACGCTCATACTCATATGCCTGAAAATAAGGATTGTTATAATAAGAAACGTTAAAATGCCTTTGCTGGTAGCCTTCTTGCCCCTCTCTCCAATAGTTACGCAAATCTTTAACATCTACATCTAAACCTGTCCACAAAACTAAATTGTACAAATAATTTGTTGGTCCGTAACCAACTTCAGGAAAATTATCTGTGTATTGCTTATTGTAAGTTAAGTTAGAGCTTACTTTAAAATTATCAGACGGATTTAACGTACCACCAATTGCAAAAGAAGTGTTTCCCAAATCTGTATTAGGAACAATACCCTTTTGATATACGTTAGACACAGACATTCTATAACTAGCTTTATCATTACCCCAATTTACACTTACGTTATTGGTTTGTATAGATCCTGTTTGAAAAAAATCTTTGATATTATCTTTACCTCTAGATGTAAACGGAATTGGAATTAAATTACCAGCAGCATCTGTAGGACTATTGTATTGTGTAGTTTCAAAAAAACCGCTTGCTGTACTTGGATCTAATTGATCTACTTTAGGTCCCCAAATCCAGCCACCACCTTCAGAGCCACTTCCTAAACCATTAATATATGCATATTGTCCTTGGTTACCATTGCCATAAACTGTTTGTACATCTGGTACTTTTATAAAAGAAGGTTGAAAAAGTACTGAACTATTAACTGTTACAGTTAACCTTCCTTTTTCTCCTTTTTTACTTGTAATCATTATAGCTCCGTTTCTACCAGCAGAACCATAAAGAGCAGATGCAGTTGCACCTTTAAGCACACTAATACTTTCTACATCATCAGAATTAATTTTCCAAATATCTGCAGAGCGGTCTGGTATACCATCTATAACAACTAATGGTGTTGCTCCTCTTAAACTAATTTCAGGATTCTGAAATAAGTCGGTAGAGTTTTTAATATTTAAACCAGCTACTTTACCCGTTAAAGAATTTACCAAGTTAGGCTCTTTAGCTTTTTCTAAAGAAGCCCCCTTAACTTCTTGTACAGCGTAACCCAATGCCTTTTTTTCTCTTTTTATACCTAAAGCCGTTACCACTACCTCTTCTAACGCTGCAGCATCCTCTAAAAGAGTAACATTAATTACAGCAGCATTTAAAACTTTAATTTGCTTTGTTTTAAACCCCATTGATGAAAATGTAAGCACATCTCCCTTTGCAGCATTAATGGTATAATTACCATCAAAATCTGTTGTTGTACCATTTGCAGTATTAGCAACTACAATGCTAACACCCATTAATGGTGTATTGCCCTCATCTACAACACTCCCCGTAATAGTTTGTTGTCCGTAGCTAAAACAGCATACAAACAACATTACAATAAACGTAATTCTAAAATTCATTTTCTTTAATGTTAAGTTAAATTGGTTATTAGTTATTGTTTATGTACCAAGTATTTAGCACATTATTTGGAGTCTCTAATACTATTTTTAACATCTTGCCCGTATGCTTTTTAAGCGATAGCGTAGTCTCTTCACTAGTCAAACTCACTGTTACCTCCTTTATGTAAGTATCTTTTTTTCCTTCTTTAAATTGATTTGTAGCAGAAGTATAAATTGTTCCTTTTACATTTTTATCTGAATTACTTTTCCAGCGAACAACAATTTTGTCGCCTTCTTTAACAGCGGATAAACCATAAGCATCTACCTCGCCTATAAAAGGAGTTCCGTCAATTTCATAAGCAATATCTTTAGAAACATCAATATTCAAAAAACGAAGCATAGTTGGATAAATGTCTGTAATTGCTAGGGTTTCATTTTTAAAATAATTGTTAGTGTTTTTCTCATTAGTTACAATCCAAGTAGCACGCTCTCTATCTGTTTGTCCTCCATGATGGCGCCCATCTTTAGGACTACGACCATGGTCTGTAGTAACTACCAACAACCAATCTTCATTAAAATTAGCTTCACGTATTTTAATAGCATTCCATATTTTGCCAACCAAAGCATCTTCAGACGTAATTGCATCATCTAGTTGCGGACTATCACCTAAACCGTGGCCAACATCATCTGTATACTCTAAATACACCCAAGACAAGTCTGGTGCATCTATTTTTATATACCTAGCAGCCTCAACAGCCACATCATTATCAATTTTTTTAATGTATTGTTTGTAAGCATCATGAGGATAATTAATGGTGTCTAATTCAAAACCATCAAAAGCATAATCTAGCTCTACATTTTTTGTTTCAGATTCGCCCTCAATAAGTTTTGTTCTGTTATCTAGCCAAGTAGAAAAAATAGCTGTTTTTTTAGTTGGATATTGGTCTTTAAATACCTTAAAAATTGTTGGATAATTGTAATTTGGCTTTTTAATACTGTTACCATATACATTGTGTTTATTAACCCAAGTACCTGTAAGCAGACTATTATAACCTACCGCAGAAATTGTTGGTGTTTGCGAGTAACCTCCTTTTTTACCACCCACATAGGCTTTAGTATAACTGCCAATATTAGCTATACTATCTAAAAAAGGAGTTGGAGCTTTTTGCAGCATATCTGTAGAAATACCATCTACTATAACAAACACTACTTTCTTGTTTTTTATAGCCTTGTGAGTTTGTTGAGTAAAACCTACCTGCACAATTAAGCACATAACAAATACTACATATTTAATTTTATTCTCCATTTTTTAGATTGATTGGTTACACTAAAATCCGGGTCAAAAGTATTTTTATAAATTATAAATTGAATGAATGTTCAATTAATAAAACTTTAAATAAATGTTAACTTGCACAGGCAAAGCAAGGCTTGTAATTATCTTAAAATGTTACATTTGCCTAAATAAAAATCTTACATGGGAAGAAAAAGTGTATCTGTACAAAGACGAAAAGAAATTATAAAAGCATTTTACAAAGTTGCTAAAGACATAGGCCTAGAAAACACCTCTATTGCTAAGGTTGCAGAACATTTAAGCATAAGTAACGGCTTAATAATGCACTACTTTAAAACCAAAGATGAGCTATTAATTGGCTTAAATGAGTTTATATTAGAACAGCACTTAAACATTGTACAAAATGACGAAAATGGAGAAATAAACTCAAAACAAAAACTTGACAATCTAATAACGTCACTTTTTTCTAGAAACTGGAACAAATATTTTGATGATGGAGTTTTTTATAGTTGCTACGCTTTAATTTACAGGAAAAAAGATTTTAACGATAGCTTTAAAAGCTACCTACAAGCGCTACACACGGTTTTACACAAAAAACTAACAGAAGCAAAAGAGCACAAAATTATTACCAATACAAACATTGATGAAATAACAGAGGTAATTTTTGCCTTAATAGATGGAGCTTACTATTATCTGGGACTTTTTAATGAAAAAACAGAAGATTACAAGCAAAAAGAAGCTATTTATATTAAGTATGCGTTAAATATACTAGAATTTAAAAACGAGTAAACGATTATTTAACAACCTTAACAATAGCGTAGAGCCCAATACAAGCCCATACAGCGTTAACTACAACATTAGGAAAATCATTTAACGCAAAGCCATTAATAATTAAGCATACAGCACCTAATATATTTAAAATATGGTACACTTTAGATTTAGATGATAGTTTACCTATGCTTAACAACAAGTAAGACACTACAAACAATAAGGCCCCGAGCCAACCTATTATAGAAAACATAGATTTGTAATTTTAAGACTGAAAAGATACAGGAAAAAACAAAACAACTATAAACTATATAATTGAAGAAACTATATAAAAGCAAAAAACCTCAACTATTTCTAGTTGAGGTTTGTTTTGCTCCCCCTCTTGGGCTCGAACCAAGGACCCTCTGATTAACAGTCAGATGCTCTAACCAACTGAGCTAAGGAGGAATGTTAGCAGACATAACGTCTGTAAGCGGGTGCAAATATAAAAGCTTTTTTAATATCTACAAAGCAAAAATAAAAATTTATATAAATTTCTTTATAATATTCCAGATGTCGTTTCCAAAGACAATTGCCATTAATCCCATAAGTATTACAAAACCAACAATTTGCCCTTTCTCTAACACTTTTTCACTTGGTGGACGTCCAGAAATAATTTCATATAATAAAAACATAACGT
>NZ_JBDVAA010000214.1:0-13610 GCF_039943695.1 Cellulophaga sp.
TTATCAAATATTTTTACATTAGCACCTAGTCCAATTGCAGATCTAGCGGCAAATTCTCCAACGGTTCCTGCGCCAATAATAACAACTTCTACAGGTGGTACGCCACTAATATTACCAAACATTAGGCCGTTACCATTATTAGTAGTAGCCATTAATTCTGATGCTATTAAGACAGATGATATACCTGCAATTTCACTTAATGACCGTACTGCAGGATATTTGCCATCTTCATCTTGTATGTATTCAAAAGCAATTGCTGTAATTCGTTTTTTTGCTAATTCTTCAAAATATTTTTTAGACTGTGTTTTTATTTGAAGCGCAGATATAATAGTTGTCTGCGGGTTTAGCATTTGTATTTCTGATATTGTAGGTGGCTCTACCTTTAATATAATAGGACAAGAAAATACCTTTTTAGTGTCTTTTGTAACTTCAGCACCAGCATTTGTATAGTCTAAATCTGTAAAATTTGCACCTTCACCAGCACCAGACTCAATTAAAACTCTATGTCCGTTACAAGTAAGTGCATTTACGGCATCAGGAGTTAGGCAAATTCGTTTTTCTTGATACTGGTTTTCTTTCAGCATACCAATGAATAATTCACCCTTTTTTCTAAGAATTTCTAGCTTCTCTTCCTGTGGTAATAATTGGAATTTGCTAAAAGGCGAAGAAGGCTGATTCATATCCGTTAGTATTTGTTATTTTGACCATCAAAATTACAATTTTATTTTTAAAATAGTTGCTTTAATTACTTTTTCTAAAAGTGTTTTAAAAACTGATTTTACGGTCGGTAGGGTTAATTACTTCTAGTTTTATATTGGTAGCGTCTTCAGGTAAAAATGAACTTATTTTTTCTGGCCACTCTATAAATACCCATTTGTTTGCGTAAAAATAGTCTTCTACGCCAATGTCTAAAGCTTCCATTTCGTCTTCAAGTCTATAAAAATCAAAATGATAAGCTAAAGTGTTGCTCTTGTTGTCTTGGTATTCGTTTACAATGCCAAAAGTAGGACTAGAGGTGTTGCCAACCACACCAAGCTCTTTCATTATAGCTTTAATTAAAGTAGTTTTTCCTGCGCCCATTTCACCGTAAAAACATAGGGTTTTGGTTGGTGCATTTTTAATTATATCCTTAGCAATATCCTGAATTTCTGGTGTAGAAAAAGTTTTATTCATTTTTTATAAAAAATTACAAGCGTACAAAAGTAATTAGTAGTAAGTTTTAAAACAATTATCTAGGCTCTAAAACAGCAAATGGTATAATCATTTCTTCTAGTGAAACACCACCGTGTTGGTAGGTATTTCTGTAGTAGCTAACGTAGTGATTGTAATTATTTGGGTAAGCAAAAAATAAATCGTTTTTAGCAAATATAAAAGAGCTGCTCATATTTATGGTTGGCAGTTGTAAATCTTTAGGGTTTTTAGCAGCTAGTACATCTTTATCCTCGTAAGACAAGCTACGACCTGTTTTATATCTTAGGTTTAGACTAGTGTCTTTATCACCAACAACTTTAGATGGTTGTTTTACATTTATAGTACCATGATCTGTGGTTATAATTAATTTTTGACCCATTGTTTGTGCTTGCTGTATAATTTCTAACAAAGGGGAGTTTTTAAACCAGCTAACTGTTAAAGATCTGTAGGCCTTGTCGTTACTAGCAAGCTCTTTTATTACTTCCATTTCTGTTTTAGAGTGAGAAAGCATATCTACAAAATTGTATACAATAACTGTTAGGTCGTTATCTTTTTGTGATTTATAATTTTGAGATAATTGTTTGCCTTGTTTTAGACTGCTAATTTTATGGTATTCCCATTTTAAATCTAATCCAAGTCTTTTTAATTGTGCGCCAAGAAAATCTGCTTCATGTAAATTTTTACCGCCTTCTTCAGTGTCGTTTTTCCACCAATTTGGGTGTTGTTTCTCCATTTCTAAAGGGGTTAGGCCAGAGAAAATGGAATTACGAGCATACTGGGTAGCAGTAGGTAAAATACTAAAATAAGGTTCTTCTTTAACTTTTTTGTAAAATGAGTTAACAGTACTTTCAAAAGCTAACCATTGGTCATATCTTAAGTTGTCAACCACAACTAAAAGCGTAGGTTTTTCTTTTAGTTCTGGTTTTATTAATTTTTTAAATAGATTTTGGGATAATACAGGAGCATCTCCGCCAGCAAACCAGTCTGGGTAGTTTTTTTCAATAAACTTGCTAAATTGATTATTTGCTTCAATTTTTTGAGATTCTAGAATTTCAAACATTCCAGTATCTTCAATTTCTTCTAATTGCAGTTCCCAGTGAATTAAGTTTTTATATAAATTTACCCACTCTTCATAGCAATTAACCATAGATAAATCCATCGCTATTTTACGAAACTCTTGTTGGTAGTTAGACGTTGTTTTTTCAGATATTAATCTAGAGTGGTCTAAGCTCTTTTTTAAGCTAAGTAGTATTTGGTTTGGGTTAACAGGTTTTATAAGGTAATCTGCTATTTTAGAGCCAATTGCCTCTTCCATGATTAACTCTTCTTCACTCTTGGTAATCATTACAACAGGGAGAGATGTATGTGTTTTTTTTATTTCAGATAATGTCTCTAAACCACTAATACCAGGCATATTTTCATCTAAAAAAACAATGTCCACTTTTGTATCTTCTAGTTCTTCTAAAGCTTCTCTACCACTTTGGCAGGTTATTACTTCATAATTTTTCTTTTCTAGAAATATAATGTGTGGTTTAAGTAAATCTATTTCATCATCTACCCAAAGTATTGTTATCTTGTTCATTTAGTGTCTATATTTGTAATTGTAAAGAAAGAAGATTTTGATTATATCTAACAAACTTAAAATATTCAATGATCCAATTTACGGATTTATTGGCATACCAAGCACGCTAATTTTTAATATTATTGCGCATCCTTATTTTCAGAGGCTTCGTAGAATATCACAAACGGGCTTAACTTATTTGGTGTATCCTGGCGCACAGCATACTAGATTTCAGCATGCTCTTGGTTGTATGCATTTAATGGAACAAGCTGTGCAAATACTACGCTTTAAAGGAGTAAAAATAACAGATGTTGAAGAAGAAGGACTTTTATGTGCTATTTTATTGCATGATATAGGTCACGGTCCGTTTTCACATGCAATGGAACATACTATTGTAGAAGGTGTAGATCATGAAGCTATTTCATTAGTGTTTATGCAGCAATTAAATAAAGAGTTTAAGGGCAAGTTAGATACTGCAATTGCTATATTTAAAAAAGAACATCCTAAAAAGTTTTTAAACGATTTGGTGTCTAGTCAGTTAGATATGGATAGATTAGATTATCTAAAAAGAGATAGCTTTTACACTGGTGTTGCAGAAGGTAATATTAATGCAGAGCGTTTAATTACAATGCTTAACGTTGTAGGTGGTGATTTGGTTATAGAGGAAAAAGGAATTTACTCTGTAGAGAAGTTTTTAATGGCTCGTAGGTTTATGTATTGGCAAGTTTACTTACACAAAACAGGCTTAGTTGCAGAGCAATTGCTTATAAAAACACTAAATAGAGCAAAAGAATTAATACATAAAGGAGAAAATTTACCTTGTAGCTCTATTTTATCATTCTTCATAAAAAATAAAATAGAGTTGAAAGATTTTAATGCAGATGTGATTAAAAAGTTTTCTGAGCTAGATGATGTAGATATTATGGCAGCTATAAAAGAGTGGCAACATAATAGTGATTTTGTTTTATCTACATTAAGTAGAATGATATTGCATAGAGATTTACTTCATATTAAAATGAAGAAAAAGCCAATAGCGACATCAAAACTTAAAAAAGAATTTTCTGCTTTTAAAGAAAAATACAATTTATCTGATGAAGAAACAGCATATTTTGTTTTTAGTGGAGAAATAAAAAATACGGCTTACATACAGCATACACAACCAATTAAGGTGTTAAAAGAAAACGGAAAAGTAACAGATGTATTAAAGGCATCAGACCAATTAAATAGTAAAACGTTATCAAAAACGGTAACTAAATACTACGCTTGTTATCCAAAATTATAATATGCTAGCGTAAAAATATTGTAAAGTATTTTTATTAATATTACAATAGTTTAATCCGTATAACACAGCATTTTACTAGGTTTTAATATAAGCCAACTTAAGTTAAGTATAATAATTTCACTATTTTTCTTACTTTTGTGGCCGTTAATTGTGGTTTTATAAAAAAGCCTTAATTTTTACTCATATATAATAAAGGATAAAATACCTTAATAATTAATTAACAATAAGTGAAGTTTACAGCTAGTCAGATTGCAGGTATTTTAGAAGGCGAAGTTCAGGGAGATCCTGAAACAACCGTACATACACTTGCTAAAATAGAAGAAGGAGAAGCGGGTTCGCTTACCTTTTTAGCTAATCCCAAATACATACCTTACCTATATACTACAAAATCATCTATAACAATAGTAAATAAAGATTTTACTCCAGAAAAGGAATATACAACTACCTTAATAAAGGTAGATGATGCTTACCAGTCTTTTACAAAATTATTAACTTATTATGATCAGGTTAAAAATGACAAAAGCGGTATAGAGCAACCGGTTTATATAGATGAGTCATCTAGTTATGGAGAAAATGTTTATTTAGGCGCATTTAGTTACATAGGTAAAAATGTTACAATTGGTAAAAACGCTAAAATTTATCCTAATGTTTACATATCAGATAATGTAACTATTGGCGATAATGTATCTTTGTTTTCAGGTGCAAAAATATGTTCAGATTCTATTATAGGAGATAATTGTGTTATACATACAGGAGTAATTATAGGTTCTGACGGGTTTGGTTTTTCTCCAAATGCAGATGGTACTTTTACAAAAATACCTCAAATAGGTAATGTAATTTTAGAAGATAATGTAGATGTTGGTGCAGGTACTACTATAGATCGTGCAACAATGGGGTCTACTATTATAAAAAAAGGAGTTAAGTTAGATAACCAAATACAAATTGCACACAATGTAGAAATTGGAGAAAATACCGTAATTGCAGCGCAAACCGGTATTGCTGGTTCTACTAAAATTGGTAAAAATTGTATGATTGGTGGTCAGGTTGGTATTGTGGGTCACATTTCTATTGGAAATAATGTGCGTATACAGGCTCAGTCTGGTATAGGGAAAAATATAAAGGATAATGAGGTTTTACAAGGCTCACCAGCTATGAATTATGGTGATTTTAATAAATCTTATGTGCATTTTAAGAACTTACCAAAAATAGTAAAAGGAATAAATAACATTGAAAAAAAGTTTGATGGCAAATAAACCAAATGCAAAACAGAGAACTATAGCTAAAGAAGCTACCCTTACAGGTGTAGGTTTACATACAGGTGAAAAAGTTACAATGAAATTTTTACCAGCTCCAGAAAACCATGGTTATGCTTTTAAACGTATAGATTTAGAAGGGGAACCTATTATAGAGGCAGATGCTAATTATGTAGAAAATACACAACGTGGTACTAATTTAGAAAAAAAAGGAGTTAAAATACAAACTCCAGAACACGTTTTAGCAGCTTTAGTAGGTTTAGAAATAGACAATGTTTTAATAGAGTTAAATTCTCCAGAACTTCCAATTATGGATGGTTCTTCTAAATACTTTGTAGAGGCTTTAGAAGAGGCAGGTGTTGTTGAGCAAGAGAAAGAAAGAGAAGAGTATATTGTTAAAGATGTAATCTCTTATAAAGATGAAGCTACTGGTAGTGAAATAACTATTATACCTTCTGATGAATACCAAGTAACAACTATGGTAGATTTTGGTACTAAAGTATTAGGTACTCAAAACGCTACCTTGTTAAAGTTGTCAGATTTTAAAGAGGAAATTTCTAATGCAAGAACTTTTAGCTTTTTGCACGAATTAGAAATGTTATTAGAACACGGGCTTATTAAAGGCGGTGATTTAAATAATGCCATAGTATATGTAGATAAGGAAATATCTGATGAAACTATGAAAAAGCTTGAGAAAGCTTTTGGAAAAGAGAAGTTATCTGTAAAACCAAACGGAATTTTAGATAATTTAACATTGCACCAGCCTAATGAAGCTGCGCGTCATAAATTGTTAGATGTAGTGGGTGATTTAGCTTTAACAGGTGTAAGAATACGTGGTAAAGTTATAGCTAACAAACCAGGGCATTTTGTTAATACACAATTTGCTAAAAAATTGGCTAAAATAATTAAGTTAGAGAAAAGAAATAGTGTGCCTAAATATGATCTTAGTCTGCCTCCTTTAATGGATATTCACCAGATTATGGATATGCTACCACATAGACCTCCTTTTTTATTAATAGATAGAGTTTTAGAGCTTTCTGGTAACCATGTAGTTGGTATGAAGAATGTTACTATGAACGAACCTTTTTTTGTAGGGCATTTTCCAGGGGCACCTGTGATGCCAGGAGTATTACAAGTAGAGGCAATGGCGCAAACAGGAGGTATTTTGGTTTTAAGTACTGTACCAGACCCAGAGAATTACTTAACATTTTTTATGAAAATAGATAAAGTTAAGTTTAAACAAAAGGTTTTACCAGGAGATACGTTAATATTTCACTGTAGCCTTATAACACCAATACGCAGAGGAATATGTCATATGCAAGCGTATGCTTATGCAAATGATAAATTAGTTTGTGAAGCCGAAATGATGGCACAAATAGCAAAAAAACAATAGAATGAATCAACCTTTAGCGTATATACACCCAGGTGCTAAAATCGCAAAAAATGTTGTTGTAGAACCTTTTACAACAATACATAACAATGTAGTAATAGGCGAGGGAACTTGGATTGGGTCTAACGTAACTATTATGGAAGGCGCAAGAATAGGAAAAAATTGTAATATTTTTCCAGGCGCAATTATATCTGCTACACCGCAAGATTTAAAATATGCTGGTGAAGAAACTATTGTAGAGATAGGAGATAACACAACTATAAGAGAATGTGCTACAATAAACAGAGGTACATCAGATAGACAAAAGACTAAAATTGGTAAAAATTGCCTAATTATGGCATATTGCCACGTTGCTCACGATTGTTTTGTGGGTGATAATTGTATTTTTTCTAATAATTCTACATTAGCAGGTCATGTAACAGTTGGCGACAATGTAGTTTTAGCTGGTTTGGTTGCCGTGCATCAATTTGTATCTATTGGTAACCATGCATTTGTAACTGGTGGTTCTTTGGTACGTAAAGATGTTCCTCCTTTTGTAAAAGCAGCAAGAGAGCCTTTATCTTATGTAGGTATCAACTCTGTAGGTTTACGTAGAAGAGGAATAACTTCTGAAAAAATTAGAGAAGTTCAAAATATTTACCGAATATTATATCAAAAAAATTATAATAATAGTCAAGCTGTACAGATAATTGAAGCGGAAATGGAAGCAACTCCAGAACGTGACGAGATTTTGCAGTTTATTAGAGATTCTCAAAGGGGAATTATGAAAGGCTATTTTAGTTCAAATTAAATAAAAGTATGGCATCAACATCAGACATTAGAAAAGGATTGTGTATTAGATACAATCATGATATTTTTAAAATTATAGAATTTTTACATGTTAAACCAGGAAAAGGTCCTGCTTTTGTAAGAACTAAATTAAAAAGTGTAACAACGGGTAAAGTAATAGATAATACTTTTTCTGCAGGTCATAAAATTGATGATGTTCGTGTAGAAACACGTTCTTATCAATTTTTATATGCAGAAGGTCCAACGTATCATTTTATGAATACGGATGATTATAACCAGATTACATTAGAAGAAAATAGCTTAGATGCACCAGGATTGTTAAAAGAGGGTGAAGTTGTAACTATCTTATTTAACACAGAAGATAGTTTGCCATTATCTGTAGATATGCCAGCTAGTGTTATTTTAGAGGTAACATATACAGAGCCAGGTGTAAAAGGGAATACAGCAACAAATGCGACTAAACCAGCAAAGGTAGAAACTGGGGCAGAAGTAAATGTTCCTCTTTTTATTAATGAAGGTGATAAAATAAAAGTAGATACAGAAAAGGGTTCTTATATGGAACGTGTAAAGGAATAAACGCTTTGCAATTTTGTAAAATATAAATATACGTACAATAGAAATTTGAAATTTCCCATTCCACATACTTTAAAGCAAATTGCAGCCATTATAGACTGTAATTATGTAGGTGAAGATAGTTTTTCTGTTTTAGGGATGAACGAGATTCACGTAGTTACCAAGGGCGATATTGTTTTTGTAGATCATCCAAAGTACTATGATAAGGCCTTACAATCTAAAGCAACCATTATTCTAATTAATAAAGAGGTAGCTTGTCCAGAGGGTAAAGCATTATTAATTTCAGACGATCCGTTTAGAGATTTTAATAAACTCACGACGTATTTTAAGCCTTTTTTAAAATCTGTTTCTATGGTTTCAGATACTGCAAAAATAGGAGAGAACACGGTAATACAGCCTAATGCTTTTGTTGGTAACAATGTAACTATTGGTAAAAACTGTGTTATACATTCTAATGTCTCTATTTATGATAATTGTGTGTTGGGTGATAACGTAACAATACATGCGGGTTCTGTTTTAGGAGCAGATGCTTTTTATTATAAAAATAGGCCAGAAGGATTTGATAAGCTATTATCTGGAGGAAGAGTTGTAATAGAAAGTAATGTAGATATTGGAGCTCTTTGTACTATAGATAAAGGTGTTACAGGGGATACTACTATTGGAGAAGGTTCTAAGTTAGATAATCAAGTGCATGTTGGTCATGATACTGTAATTGGTAAAAAGTGTTTAATAGCTTCGCAAACGGGTATTGCTGGTTGTGTTGTTATAGAAGACGAAGTTACTCTATGGGGTCAGGTTGGTACAACTAGCGGCATTACAATAGGTAAAAAAGCTGTAGTAATGGGTCAAACTGGTGTTACAAAATCTATTGTTGGTGGTAAAAGTTATTTTGGCACTCCAATTGAGGAATCTAGGGAAAAACTTAGACAATTGGCTAATGTTAAAAAAATACCATCTATTTTACAAAATATTAAAAATAAATAAACAAAGAATACTTTAATAATCGCTAACAAAGCTATATTTTTGTGAAGCGAAAAAATAACAAACGATATAATGAGTGTTTTAGTAAATAAAGATTCCAAAATAATTGTACAAGGGTTTACAGGTAGTGAAGGTACTTTTCACGCTGAGCAAATGATAGAATACGGTACCAACGTTGTTGGTGGTGTAACACCAGGTAAAGGTGGTCAAGAGCATTTAGGAAGACCAGTTTTTAATACAGTTTTAGAAGCTGTTGAAAAAGTTGGTGCAGATACAACTATTATTTTTGTACCGCCAGCTTTTGCTGCGGATGCAATTATGGAAGCTGCTAACGCTGGTATTAAAGTAATTATTACTATTACAGAAGGTATCCCTGTTGCTGATATGGTTAAAGCTTCAGATTATATTAAAGATAAAGATTGTCGTTTAATAGGTCCTAACTGTCCAGGTGTTATTACTCCAGGTGAAGCTAAAGTAGGTATTATGCCTGGTTTTGTATTTAAAAGCGGTACAGTAGGTATTGTTTCTAAGTCTGGTACTTTAACTTATGAGGCGGGTGACCAAGTTGTACGTCAAGGTTTAGGTATTACTACTGCAATTGGTATTGGTGGTGACCCAATTATTGGTACAACTACTAAGGAAGCTGTTGAATTACTAATTAATGATCCTGCTACCGAATGTGTAGTAATGATTGGTGAAATTGGTGGACAGTTAGAAGCAGATGCAGCAAAATGGTATAAAGAGAGTGGAAGTAAAAAGCCAATTGTTGGTTTTATTGCTGGTGAAACTGCTCCTGCAGGTAGAACAATGGGGCACGCAGGTGCTATAGTTGGTGGTAGTGATGATACTGCACAGGCTAAAAAAGCAATTATGAAAGATTGTGGAATTCATGTTGTAGATTCTCCTGCTGAGATAGGTAAAAAAGTGAAAGAAGTAATGGGTTAATCCATATTCTTTTTAAAAATATAAAAGCGTTTACTTATTTAGTAAACGCTTTTTTTTATGCATCAACTTAATGGGTTGCACTGTTATAAAGTTTTTGTTTATCAATCTTAAAAAAAAGAAGTATGTCTTTTAAAGGTGTAAAACATACCCTATATTTGGCTTGCAACAACGCAAAATTTTATTAGATGAAATTGTTAGAAGGAAAAAACGTAATTATTACTGGTGCTAGTAGAGGTATTGGTATGGGAATAGCAAAAGTATTTGCAGATAATGGTGCAAATGTAGCCTTTACATATAGTTCTAGTGAAGCTCCTGCTTTAGAATTAGAAAAAGAATTAACTGCTAAAGGTGTAAAAGCTAAAGCATATAAAAGTAATGCAGCAAGTTTTTCTCAGGCAGAAGAATTAGTAGCAAATGTATTAGAAGATTTTGGTGGTATAGATGTATTAATTAATAATGCAGGTATTACTAAAGATAACTTGTTAATGCGTATGGGAGAGGAAGATTTTGATGCCGTAATTGAAATTAACCTAAAATCTGTTTTTAATATGACAAAAGCAGTACAACGTACGTTTTTAAAACAACGCAAAGGTTCTATTGTAAATATGAGTAGTGTTGTTGGTGTTAAAGGTAATGCAGGACAAACTAATTATGCAGCGTCTAAAGCCGGAATGATTGGTTTTACTAAGTCTGTAGCTTTAGAACTAGGTTCTAGAAACATTAGATGTAACGCTATTGCACCTGGTTTTATTGAAACTGAAATGACTGATAAGTTAGATGAAAAAGTTGTTCAAGGATGGAGAGACGGAATTCCTTTAAAACGAGGTGGTTCTCCTGACGATGTGGCAAATGCTTGTTTGTTTTTTGCTTCAGATATGTCTGCTTACGTTACTGGCCAAGTGCTTAACGTAGATGGCGGAATGTTAACATAATAGAATACTTAAATTTATATTGAAAAATAGAGACAATTAATACATGCAAATTACAACTGTACTGTGGCTAATTTTAGCAGCAATATTTGCGCTGCTTGTAGTCTTGTTTCAATATTATTATAAAACTAAAAGGAGAGGTAAACTTATTGTTTTACTCTCCTTTTTACGTTTTTTAGGTATTTTTGGAGTTTTGCTACTACTTATAAATCCAAAAATCACTAAAAATATTTATACGGTAGAAAAAACTAAACTAGTGGTTTTAATAGATAATTCTGCCTCTATAAAAAATAGTAAGTCAGCTAATAAAGTACTAGAAGTAGTAAATAATATTATTGAAGATATAGATCTAAAAAGTAAATTTACAATAGACACGTATTCCTTTGGTGGTAGTTTAAATAGCTTACAAGATAGTTTAACATTTAAAGAAGTGAATACGAATATTGGTGCTGCACTACAAGGAGCAGAAGATGTTTATAGAAACACCAATACGGCTATAGTTTTAATAACAGACGGAAACCAAACATTAGGACAGGATTACGAGTTTTTAACATCAACCTATAAAAAGCCTATTTATCCTATAGTTGTAGGAGATACTACAAACTACACGGATTTAAAAATAGATCAGGTTAATAAAAATAATTTTGCTTTTCTAAATAACAAATATCCTGTAGAAATTTATGTTTCGTACACAGGAAATAAAACTGTAACAAAGCAGCTTACTATTACTGAAAATGGTAAAAATGTATTTAAGGAAAATATAACCTTTTCTAAAACCGAGAACAGCAAATTTATTACAACAAATATAGAAACAAAAAGTATTGGTGTTAAAAAACTTAGGGTAGCAATTTCTGCTTTAACAGATGAAAAAAACACCATAAATAACACTAAAACAATAGCTCTGGAGGTTATTGATGAAAAAACAAATATTGCAATTGTATCTAATGTAGAGCACCCAGACTTAGGCGCGTTAAAAAAGTCTATAGAAAGCAATGAGCAACGGTCTGTTACTATAATTAAACCTAATAGCTCGCTTAGTTTATGGCAAAACACAGATGTATTTATATTTTATCAGCCAGTAAATAGTTTTAAAAATGTTATAGACTATGCTGTAAATTCTAATAAAAACTCTTTTGTAATTACTGGTTTACAAACAGATTGGAATTTTTTAAACTCGGTTCAAAACACTTATGTTTTTGAGAGAGGCTTTCCTGTGCAAGAGGTAATGCCAACTATAAATTCTTCTTTCTCTAAGTTTGATGTGTCTGAGTTTTCAACTTCTAATTTTCCTCCTTTAAAAAGTAACGTTAGTCCTGTTTTTCCTAAAAATGAAAACTTAACTATTTTAAAAACAACCATTCGTGGTGTAACTATAGAATCTCCTTTATTGTCTGTTTCTGAAATAGATAAAACAAAGCAAGTGTATTTGTTTGGTGAAGATATTTGGAAATGGAGAATGCAGACCTACAGAAATGATAAGGATTTTAAGTCTTTTGATGATTTTATAGGTAAAATAATACTGTATTTGGCGTCTAGCAACTCTAAAAATAGTTTTACTCTAGATTATAAGCAAGTGTATTTGGGTAGTAATGAAGCGGTTATTAACGCTTCAGTTTTTGATGATGCTTTTGAGTTTGATTCTAATGCTACTGTTTTATTAAAAATAAGAAATAGCAACAAATCAACTTATAAAGAAATTCCAATGTTGCTTAGCGGATTTAACTATAAAGCAGATTTAAGTAGTTTGTCTGCTGGTGATTATACATTTACTGCAACTGTAAAAAACACAAATACTTCTAAATCTGGTGCTTTCACTATTTTAGATTATGATGTAGAAAAACAATTTACATCTAGCAATTATAAAAAAATGAATCGTGTTGCACAAAATACAAATACAGATCTTTTTTATGTTAATAATATAAGTGGTTTAAAACAAGATTTACTGAGTAAAGAAGCCTTGAAACCAGTACAGAGGAGCAAAGAAAATATTGTATCTTTGGTAGAATTTAAATTTCTATTAGGCTTAATTTTATTGGTGTTTGCAATAGAATGGTTTCTTAGAAAATACAACGGATTAACTTAAAAACTACTATGGAAAGATTACCAAAAATTGCATTACCTGTATTATTTGTTATCATATTAATTATTGTTATTATCTCCAAATCTGCAGTGACAATAGATTCTGGTCACGCTGGTGTTTTATACGAGACTCTTGGAGATGGTGTTGTTACAGATGAACCTCCTATGGGAGAAGGTTTTCATGTTGTAGCTCCTTGGAATAAAGTATTTATTTACGAAGTTCGTCAGCAAGAGGTTTTAGAAAAAATGAATGTATTATCTAGTAATGGTTTAGATATAAAGTTGGAAGCTTCTGCTTGGTTTCAGCCAAAACGTAATGAATTAGGTAAGTTGCACCAAGAGAAAGGAGAGGATTACATACAAAGAGTTTTATTGCCAACTATTAGATCTGCAGCACGTTCTGTTGTAGGTCGTTACACGCCAGAGCAATTATATTCTAGTAAAAGAGATGCTATACAACAAGAAATTTTTGATGAAACAAAAAAAATTGTTGATGGTGAATACATTCAATTAAATGAAATTTTAGTTCGCGACGTTACTTTGCCACCAACAATTAAAGATGCTATTGAACGTAAGTTAAGACAAGAGCAAGAATCTTTAGAATATGAATTTAGATTAGTTACAGCTAAAAAAGAGG
>NZ_JBDVAA010000215.1:0-79867 GCF_039943695.1 Cellulophaga sp.
TAAAAATAGTTTTTGTTAACGTTTTCATGACTGTTGATAATGATTGATGCTATAAAAGTATATGAATTAAGCACTTATAAAAATCATTTTCTGATAAATTGGGATAAAAAGGGGCTGAACCCTATTTTTTTAATGACCAATTGTAATTGCTAAAAACTAAAAAGGCTTCCTGTAACAGGAAGCCTTTTTTATTTACAATATTTGTTTTTTATTCTTCTTCAGATATGTCTGCGTGCTTATCTACATCGAACATTTTACCTAAGTAAACAAGTTCATAACCTTCTGTAATATCTGTAAAAGATGTACTAAACGCTGGTATAATATGTAACTCACCATCTGGTGATTTTAAAAATATTGGAATAATATTTTCATCGGCTTTTGTAATCTCTATTAAACCTTCATAATGAGTTTGGTCTTTTAATTTTATTTCGTGTATTGTTGGGTATTTACGTGCTGCTTCCATCAGCTTAATAAAATCATCTGTATGAGAAAATAAACCTTCTTTAGGGTTATTCTCTGGATCGTTCATCTCATCAGAATTTACCAATCTAAAAGAACCATTTTCACCAAATTGCTTTTCAAACTTTTTAACTGCAAAATTGTTAATATCAGAGTTTGCAGTAAGCGCCATAACATAGCCCATATCACTCAACTCTATATTATCTGTTAAAGAATCTGAATAAATATTGGCGTTAATAGCGTCTAAACCTAACTTTTTTGCTTTGCTTATATTGGTTTGGTTGTTGTCTATTAATACTACGTGTCTGTTGTGGTCTTTTAAATAATTTGCTATTAATCTAGATAATTTAGACCCTCCAATAATTAAAATACCTTCTGATCTTTTTAAGAAAACACCAACCAATTTTGCAAACATCCTTGCGGTAGTTGCATTAAGTAAAACTGTACCTAATACTATAACAAACACCAAAGGGGTAATATAATCTGCCCCAGGAACACCCTTAGAAAATAATTTAGAACCAAATAATGACGCTATACCTGCTGCTACAATACCTCTTGGACCAACCCAGCTAATAAAAAGTTTTTCTTTTAAATGAAGGTTAGATCCTCTTGTGCTTAAAAACACACCAAGCGGCCTTACAACAAATACAATAACTGCAAAAAGTATTAAAGTACCCCAATTAAAAATAAGCTCTAAATCTGCTATGTTAATATTAGCAGATAACAATATAAATAAGATAGATATTAACAGTACACTTAAAGATTCTTTAAAATAAAGTAACTCTTTAATATTAGGTAAGTCTGTGTTACCCATTACCATACCCATTACTACTACGGCTAGTAAACCAGATTCGTGTGCAAAAACATCAGACATTACAAATACAAGTAATACTACAGATAAAGACACCACATTAAGTAAATAATGCGGAATAAAATTACGTTTTACAGCAGCTGTTAAACCGTGTGCAAACGTAAAACCAAAAGTGGTACCAAATAAAAGTATTTTACCAAACTCTATTAAAGCAGTAAACGTAAAGTCTCCACCACCACCAACACTAATAAACTCATATACCAAAACGGCAACTAAAGCACCAATTGGATCTATTAAAATACCTTCCCATTTAAGGACTGCAGAAATATCTTTTTTTAAAGGTATGTTTCTTAAAATAGGAGTTATTACCGTTGGGCCAGTTACTATAATTAATCCTGAAAATAAAAATGAAATTGACCAACTTAAACCTAAAATATAGTGGGCAGCAACACCTGCGCCAAAAAACGTAACTAAAGAACCAATGGTTATTAACTTAGAAATTACAGGACCTATATTTTTAATTTCTGATCGTTTTAAAGTTAAACCACCTTCAAACAAAATAATACTAATTGCAAGAGATACAAAGTAGTACAAACTATCACCAGGAAAAAGACCTGTTGTTCCGTTCCAAATTGGTTCAATTATTTTACTGTTATCTTCTGTAAAAAGAGTGGATATTGGCCCCACTATTAACCCTATTAAAATTAAGGGTAAAATTGCAGGTAATTTTAATTTCCAAGCAAACCACTGTGCTAGTATTCCTAGTATTATAATTCCGGCTAATTCCAGCATAATTTATTTTTTTTGAAAAATAGCATTTTAATTTTAAAAAGCAATTTTTATGAACAGATTACTTTTCTTGTATAATTGTACTATCTTGGGCTAAATTTAGTTTATGGTTTACAAAAATCGTCCTTTTAAAACGATTCTTTTTGGATTTGCTTTCTCCCCAAAATTAGAAATAAATATTTTGGAGACTACAAGGATAGCACATTTTTTTAAGGCCAAGTTAATACTGCTTCATGTTGGTTCTAAAACTTCAGAAAAAGAAACCAAAATTGCATCTTTTTTAAACAAAACAGAATACAAAAATTTAGATGTAGAGGTTAAATGGGAAAATGGAGACCCTATAGATGTAATTACAAATGCCTGTAAAACGAGTAATATAGATTTGCTAATTCTTGGTGCGCTACAAAAAGAAAATATGTTTAAATTTTATGTAGGTTCTATTGCTCGTAAGCTTACACGTAAAGTATGTTGTTCTGTTTTACTGCTTATTAAGCCATCTATAGAGCGTGTACCTTGTAAAAATATTGTTGTAAACGGTTTAGATGCACCAGACACACCACTTACTATAAATTCCGCTTTTTATATTGCAGATGCACTTGGTGCTCCACAAGTAACCATTGTAGAAGAAATTTTGCAGAAAGATATTCAGGTTAGTGTACAGGATGACAAAACACTAAAAAAAGTAAATATTGTTAAAGAACGATTAAAACACCGAGAAGAACAAAGGGTTAGAGAAATTGTAAAAGACATTCCTGAAACTTGTAAAAAGGGAATTAAAATTAAAAACCAGGGCATTTTTGGCAAAAGGGGATACTCTATTGGTCATTATGCTGAAATTGTTAGAGCAGATTTATTGGTAATGAATGCTCCGTCTAAAACAGGAATTTTAGATCGTATTTTTCCTCATGATATAGAATATATTTTATCTGACTTACCAACAGATTTATTTATAATACGTAACCGATTTGACTCCGAAAACTAATAAAACAAAAACATTTGTAAGTGCACTACCTAAAAACATATTTTCTGGTTTTGTAGTTTCATTAATAGCATTACCCTTAGGATTAGGTTTAGCATTAGCTAGTGAAGCACCTCCAATTTCTGGTGTTATTGCCGCTATTGTTGGTGGCTTAATTGTATCTATTTTAGGAGGCTCTAATGTTACAATTTCTGGTCCTGGTAACGGTATGGTAATTGTTTTGCTAAGTGCTATTTACACTTTAGGAGATGGTGATTTGTATCAAGGGTATTTATTTACACTTGCTGCCATTATTGTATCTGGCTTGGTAATGATTATACTTGGTTTTTTAAAAATGGGCCGTCTTGCAGATTTTTTCCCAGCCTCTGCTATAGAGGGTATGCTTGCAGCAATAGGTATAGGAATCCTCTCTAAACAGTTTCATATAATGCTTGGTAATAATGGCGCTAGTGGCTCTATAGTATCATTACTAAAACAGTTTCCGGAAGGCATACAAAATTTATGGATAACCACAGATATTAGCGTTTTAATTGCTGCTGCAATTGGTATTGTTAGTTTACTAATTATGGTTTTTTATGCTAAAATTAGGAACAAATACTTTCAGCTTATACCTGCTCCTATGTGGATTATTGTACTTGTTGTAGGACTTAGTTATTTGTTAGCAAGTTTAGATATTAATTATCCGTTAACTAAAGATTTTTTGGTAAAAATACCTGAAGATGTTACTTCTAATTTAGCTTTTCCAGATTTTTCAAAAGTATACCAGCCCAATTTTATAATAGCCGTTTTTTCTATCACGCTAATTGCAAGTATAGAATCTTTACTTAGTATAAAAGCAGTAGATAAGTTAGACCCTTTAAACAGGCGTTCTAATGTAAATAGAGACTTAAAAGCCTTAGGTGTAGCCTCTATTGCTAGTGGTTTTTTAGGTGGTATAAACGTTGTAACCGTTATTGCTCGTAGTTCTGTAAATGTTAATAATGGTGCTACTAATAGGTCTGCAAACTTTTTTCATGCATTCTTTTTAGCTGCTTTTGTGCTACTTTTTCAGGAACAATTACGTAAAATACCTTTAGCTGCCTTAGCTGCTATTTTGGTATATACAGGTTATAAATTAGCTACACCAAAAACATTACAAAAAGTTGCTAAAATTGGTAAAGAGCAAATAATTATATTTTTAGTTACGCTTTTAACAACATTGTTTACAAACCTAATTACTGGTATAAGTGCAGGTATTTTAATTACTTTTTTAATTCACGTAACACTAAACAAAAGCTTTTCTTTATTTTTTAGCAACTTATTAAAGCCAAATATTTTAATGTATAAAGAGCCAGATGGTGGTAACTTTTATATTAGTGTAAAATATTTTTGTAGCTTTTTAAATTTTTACAAACTAAAAAATAAACTAGATGCTATACCAGAAGATAATGATGTAGTTTTAGATTTTTCTATGTGTAATTTTGTAGACCACACTGTTATGGAAGGCCTAGAGGGTTACATAGACACATTTAGTAAAAAGGGTGGTAGTATAGAGCTTATTGGGCTAGATAAGCATGGTACCGACTCTGCACACCCATTTGCCATACGTAAAATACTTCCGTTTGCTACAAAATTAGCTCCAGTTGGTGGTAACCTTACCAAAAGGCAGTTACTGCTTAAAAATACAGCTTCAGATTTTAAATGGAATTACATACCAGAGAAAAATAAAAATGCTAGTTTTTTCACCGATTTTGTTTTCTTTAAAAGTAGAGAAATACGTTATTTTTATAATCAACTTATAGCAAAAAACAGCAAAGTTGCTCTTATGGATGTAGAGTTTACTGAAGGTGCTTTTATTGCCCGAGAAGTAATAAAAACTACTGTTTTACATATAAAATTAGATAGGGAAGTACCTGTTTTTACTTTAGATAAAGAAGGACTTATAAAATACCTTTACAGCTTAGCTGGTTTTAAAGAGTTGAGCATAGATAACCACCCAGATTTTAACCGTAGATTTTATCTAAGTGGAGAAAAGCCAGCCCAAATACAACAGCTATTTACAAATGAGCTTATTCTGTTTTTAGAAAGTAATCCTTATTACCATATAGAGTGTAATGGGTCTGCGCTACTAATTATAAAAAAGGAACGCTTATTAAGTGTACAAGAAGTTAAAGCAATGCTATATTTTGGAAAGCAATTGCATCAAATATTACAATAAAAAAAGGGAGCATTTTGCTCCCTTTTTATTTAGTTCTGTATTACTGTTTGTTTCTTATTTTTGAAAAAATCTACAACTATTATTAATACTACACTTATACCAAACAAAGGAAAAATAACAGAGAGTAAAGCAATTATAGCTATTATACCGTAGCCAACTTTAAACTTTACAGGAACTTTAGGTACACCCCATTCTCCTTTTTTCTTTCTTTTTAGGTATGATAGTAATCCTGCTATACTAACAAAAGCTAATAATAGTGCAACACCAAGCATTAAAATCCAGTTCCAACGTCCAAATTGCCCTTGATGAAAAGCCATAACCCACATTCTACCGCGCATTAAAACACCTACATCTTCCCAATTGTGTTTTAGCAACTGTACTCCAGAATATTGATCAAAATGAAACCGTTTTTGCTTATCTAAGTCAAAGGTTTCATTAAACACACTATACACGCCTTTATCACTTGCAGGTAAGCCTATATTTAATTTACCTTCTAATTTTAGAGACTTTGCCTTTGCAACCATTTCATCTAAAGAAATAGGATTACCTTTTACAGCAGATTTTAAACTTTTACCATCCCAAGTTGCTGGAAATCCTGTATTAGTGGCATTTTGTAAACTTCTAAAATTATCACCAAAAACATCTGTCCAAGGCATACCTCCTGCCAAGGTTAATAACAACAAAATAGATATCCAAAAACCAAAAACGGTATGTAAATCTCTATATAATGTGCGCTTACCCTCTTTAAGCCGTATGGTAAAAAAACCTTTTATCCCTTGTTTTTTATTGGGCCAAAAAACATAAACTCCGGTTATAATTAACACAAAAAGCCAACTAGCAACAAGCTCTACTATTTTGGTTCCAAACTTACCCAATAAAAGTTCTCCGTGCAGTTTTCTAACAATATGCATATTAGAGTCCTTTGGTTTTATAGAACCTGTAACTTTATTTTTAAAAGGGTTTATATAAGTACTTGTTTTATGGCTAAATCTTCCTGTAATAAACTCTGTAGCTTCATTTTTTTGTGTAGGAACAACCATAGTATTTGGTGGTTGTTTAGACGCGTTTTTAGCGACTTGCCATTGTTCTTGAAAACTAACAAGTTTACCTCTGTCTTCTACTGTTGTTATATGCGCTTGTTTTGGAGCATCATATGTTTCTTTAAACAAATAAATACCGCCAGTTATTGCTAATAAAAAAACAAAGGGCAATGCTACTAAGCCAGCTATAAAATGCCATTTCCATAGCCATTGGTTTAACTTTCTATTTTTCTCTATCATTTTAAAAAAATTAAAAGTTATATTTTATTCCTAAATGAAAAGCTCTTGGATTACCAATTGTGTAACTATTAGCGCCTCTGTACTTATTGTAACTTGCTCTTGCAGCATATAAATCATCAAAAATATTAAGTGCATTTACCCAAATCTCACAGTTTTTAATATTATATGAGACCAAAGCATTAAATATGTTGTGACCTTTATATGTAGCTGTACCAAAAGTATCGTCACTGTTTTTAACTTGATTTTCAAAACTAGTATTGTATTTACCTACCATTTCATGTGTTAGGCTTAACATTAACCCTTTTACTAGTGACGGTTTATAAGCAATTTTAGATGTTCCTAAAAGTTTAGGTGCTGTTTCGCGGTCTGTGTCTGAATAGTCTACTCCTCCATCAAAAAAACTAACATAACGATGTTTTGCATAGCTACCGTTGTGCGTTATGGTAATCTCTTTAGTTGGATTATATGTTACACCATACTCAACGCCATAAGATCTTGTTTTACCTGCATTTGCGTTAAAAAAGTTATCTTCATCATCACGTAATGTAACCAATGTGTTTTTTCCGTCTAAAAGGTAAATAGCTGCATCTGTCTGTAACTTATTTCCTATTTTAAAATAGGTTCCTAGCTCAAAATTATCATAGTTACTTGGTTTTAAATTAAACACATCGCCGCCAACGCCTACAAAACTATTTCTGTATAATGTAGATGTTTGTGGTGGCGTAAACCCATTAGAATAATTAGCGTATAACCCTATACTTTTATTTAAATTATAGTTTATTCCTAATTTAGGAGAAATATTATTGTAGTTATTTTTAGAATCTTTTGGACCTGCTAAACCATCAATTAAATTGTTGTAATTATAGTCAAACCCATCATAACGTACAGAAGCTGTTAATTTTACATTTTCTGTTGGGTTTATTTCAAACTGAAAGTAATTGGCATAATTTAAAATATCTGCATTATAATTTAAAATATAATCTCCAGAATTAGTAATGTAACTTACATTTTTACCTGTATTTGTATCTACTGTTACACTTATATTTTCTGCATTATAACTCTGCGGAGAATAATCTACAGAAGCACCAATAATTAAAGATGAACTAGCAAAATTAAAGTTTATTTTATGCTGAATTAAACTTACATAACTGTTATATGAATTGCTGTTTATTTCTCCTTTTGCCGCTCCTGTTAACCTACCGTTTTCTCTAAACTGGCTTACTCTATAAGAAGGAATTTGATCCATTACGTTTCTTCTAAAAACAAGATTAAGTGTTGTTTTGTTATTGCTGTTCCAGTGTTTGTCTAAAGTACTTCTAACTCTAAAGGCCACTGCTTCTCTTTCTGTAAATGTTTGGTCACTTTCATAATTACCAGCAGAATAATCTTCTTCGCTTATAGAGCCAGACATATCTGACCTGTATTCAATAATATCAAAAACATTTGTCCAGTTTAATGTTTGTGATAAGTGATTTACGTTTTTAAACGTAAGTGCAAATTTTTCATAATTGCTATGCTCTACAGGTCCATCTTTACGCTGTACATATTGTGCTCCTATGTAAAAACCAACCTTTTCTGATGCGTACTGTGACAACTCTAAACTGTATTTAGATAAACCAAGATCGTTTACTTGGTAAGTTACCCCTCCAGATAAATCTCTTGTTGGTTGCTTTGTTATAAAGTTAAAACTTCCGCCAATAGACTCGCTACCATAAATACTAGAAGCAGGACCTTTAATAACCTCCATTCTATCATAAGAAATGTCATTCATTTCTAACAATGTATTGTGGTTAAATACTGCTGTTGGCCTAATAGGTAAGCCATCTTCTAAGTATAAAAACAAAGATTTTGTAGATATAGGAGAACGCACAGACATAAAATGCTGCTCATTACTTGCTGCCCTAGATGTAGACATTAAAACCCCAGGAACATTATTTACCAATTGGTCTATACCAATAGCTTTTGCTTCCTCTATTTGCTTAGTTGTAATTACAGAAATAGAAGCAGGAACGTCACTTCTTTGTTGTACTTCTCTACTACCAGAAACAACAACCTCTTTTAAGCGCTCTTCATTTAAAGTCAAAGTAATATTATTTTCTTTAGTAAAGAGCTCTTGGGTGCGTGTTACGTAGCCTACGTAACGTATTATTGCTATTGGTTTATCTTGTAAAGTAGTAATAGAAAATTTACCGTCTTTATCTGTAACAACAGTGTTTTTTAAATTAGATTGTAACTGTATTGTTGCGTTTTGTAGCGGATTATTATAAGTATCTACAACTTTTCCGTTGTATTTTTTTTGGGCATAGCCACCCAAACTCACCAATAATATGGCAAGCATAAATATTTTTTTCATGTATAAAATTTAATGTATTAAATAGCAGGTGTGGTCTAGTTAAATTTATAACTAAACACTCCTATTTTTAAACCGAATAAATTAAATTAATACCGTGGTGGCTTGTCTATTTCTTTATAAAATACAGAAGAAAATTGGTTGTTATAATTCCATTTATTTTTAACAAAAAAACGATCGCATTTTAAGTTAAAATTAGGATTATATTTTTGAAAATACACTGGATAAAAAGCATCAAAAAATGTAAATAATGGAGAAGAATCTTCTGAATCTGAATTATTAAGAGCTAATTGATTTGTTAAATGACACTTTCCGTTACACTCTAACTGTGGTTTTTCTTTATTAACACAGTATTTCTCTATTATGTAATCTATATTTAATTCATAATACGCAAAACAACCAATATTATATACTGGCCTCAATGCAAATACGAAAAATAAAATGAAGGAAAAATAGATTTTCACTCTATAGTGTTTGTGAAAAGCAAAAATAGATTGTTTTAGTTTGATAAAAAAAAATAGATTGTACTTTCTTAATTAATTCATAAGCAGTGCAACATATTTAAAGCAATTTCATAATTTGCACTCTATATGAAGATTTACCCAATAGAAACAGGCAATTTTAAGTTAGATGGCGGTGCAATGTTTGGCGTTGTTCCTAAAGCTATATGGACAAGAACTAACCCGGCAGATGCTAACAATATGATAGATATTGCTGGCCGTTGCTTATTAATAGAAGACGGTAACAGACTTATACTTATAGACACTGGTATGGGTAATAAACAGTCCGATAAGTTTTTTGGGTATTACTACATGTGGGGAGACCATACCTTAGATAATTCATTAAAGAAATTAGGTTTTAGTAAGGACGATATCACAGACGTTTTTTTAACACACTTACATTTTGACCATTCTGGTGGTTGTGCCGTTTGGAATAAAGACCGTACAGGTTTTGAAGTTGCCTTTAAAAATGCAACATTTTGGACTAATGAAAACCATTGGAATTGGGCCACAAAACCTAACGCACGTGAAAAAGCATCGTTTTTAACAGAAAACATAATGCCTATGCAGCAAAGCGGGCAATTAAAATTTTTAAAACCTAACCAGCATCAATTTGAAGCTGAATCTGAGCTTGGTTTTGGTATTTTTTATGCAGACGGACACACAGAAAAACAAATGATTCCGCATATAGAATACAAAGGAAAAACATTGGTTTTTATGGCAGATTTACTACCAACAGTTGGCCATTTACCATTACCATACGTAATGGGTTTTGATACCAGACCTTTATTAACATTGTCTGAAAAAGAAGTGTTTTTAAACTCTGCAGCAGATAATAATTATTATTTGGTATTAGAACATGATGCACACAATGAAATCTGTACTGTAAAGCACACAGAAAAAGGAGTTAGACTAAATGAAACATTTGCGTTTAATGAGCTTTTTAATTAAAAAAGTGCTTCAATTACTGGTATAACAACCATTTACAAAGAAATTACTAAATTCATCAAAAATTAAATACACAAATTAAATTAACATAATATGAATATCAGAATAACAAAATCTGTTTTAAGCTTATCAGCTGTTGCCATAATTATGGCTAGCTGTGGCTCTGCTCCTACATTAGTTTCTACTCCTGTAGAAAATATAGATGCTTTACCTTTAAAAGTATCAGAATTAACAGAACAACAAAAACAAAATTGGGGTCACGCAGATCTTGCTACGGACACTATACCAGGAATGAGTGTAGATAAAGCTTACAAAGAGCTTATTGGCAATAAAAAAGGTACAAAAGTAATTGTAGCGGTTATGGATTCTGGAATGGATTTAAACCACGAGGATCTTAAAAATGTTTTATGGACAAATTCTAAAGAAATTCCAGGAAACAATAAAGATGATGATAACAATGGTTTTATTGATGATGTACACGGTTATAACTTTTTAGGAGATTCTTACAATGAACAATTAGAAAGTGCTAGAATGGTACGTTTAAACCTTGGCGATGCTGCAACTTTAGCTAAAGCTAAGGCACAAGTAGAAGCAGACTATGCTGAAGCTTTAGCAGGTAAACAAAGGTATGAGCAAATTTTACAAGCTGTAAAAAATGCAGATGAAGCTGTTAAAAAAGAATTAGGTAAAGACACTTACACTAAAGAAGACCTAGCTGGTATTACTGCTAAAGACGAGGCTATGCAACGTAACCTTGCTGTTTTAAACCAAATGTATTCTTTTAGTGCTTCTATTCCAGAAGCTATTAAAAGTATAACTGGTGGTATTACATACTTTACAGATCAGGTAAATTACAACTTAAACAAAGATTTTAACGGTAGAGAACCTGTTGGTGACAACCCTTACGATATTACAGATACAAAATATGGTAACGGTAATCCTATGAACTCTGTAGATACAGAAAGTCACGGTACGCACGTTGCTGGTATTATTGCTGCAGAACGTAACAATGGTAAAGGCGCTAATGGTGTTGCTAACAATGTTGAACTTATGAGTGTTAGAGCAGTACCTAACGGTGATGAGTATGATAAAGATATTGCTTTAGGTATACGTTACGCTGTAGATAACGGAGCTAAAGTAATTAACGCTAGTTTTGGTAAAGCATTTTCTCCAAAAGCAGAATGGGTTTACGAAGCTTTAAAATATGCTGCAGAAAAAGATGTTCTTTTTGTACACGCTGCTGGTAATGATGGTGCAGATTTAGATGATTATGAAAACAATCCTAACTACCCTAATGACCAAATTAAAAATGGTGCAGAATTTGCAGATAACGTAATTACTGTTGGTGCTTTGGCTAACAAGTACGGATCTACAATGCTTGCAGATTTCTCTAACTACGGTAAAATTAACGTAGATGTTTTTGCTCCAGGTGCAGCAATTTACTCTACAGTGCCAGGTAGTAAATATGAGTTTATGGGCGGTACTTCTATGGCTTCGCCTGGTGTTGCTGGTGTTGCTGCAGTAATTAGATCTCAGTATCCTAAATTAACTGCTGCACAGGTTAAAAAAATAATTATGCAGTCTGGTATTCCTACTAAAACTAAAGTAGTTGTTGGTGGTGACCCTGCTAACAGTAATACATTAGCTAATTTATCTACATCTGGTAAAATGGTAAACTTATATAACGCTCTTTTATTAGCTGAAAGTGTTTCTAAAGGAAAAATAAAATTATAATTATGAAAAAATTATTAATTGCAGGAGTTGCAGCGTTTACTACGTTGCTTTCTCCTTTATCTGCACAAAATGGTTCGTATTGGCAACAACACGTAGACTATGCTATGGAGATAGACATGAATGTAGAAAACTACCAGTATGATGGTACACAGAAGTTAGTATACACCAACAATTCTCCTGAAGAATTAACACGTGTATATTATCATTTGTATTTTAATGCTTTTCAACCAGGAAGTGAAATGGATGCTCGCTTACACAGTATTGCAGATCCTGACGGAAGAATGGTAGATAAAGACAAAAACAGTAGAATAGAGACTTTAAAAGAAGACGAAATTGGTTTTATTAAGGTTTCATCTTTAAAACAAGATGGTGTTCCTGTAAAGTATAGTGTAGAAGGTACTGTTTTAGTAGTAGAATTGGCTAAACCAATTGCTGCTGGGTCTAAAACAACTTTTGATATGGTTTTTAAAGGTCAGGTTCCTGTACAAATACGTAGATCTGGTCGTAATAGCAAAGACGGCGTTTCTTTGTCTATGACACAGTGGTACCCAAAATTAGCAGAATATGATTTTGAAGGTTGGCACGCAGACCCATACATTGCAAGAGAATTTCATGGTGTTTGGGGAGATTTTGATGTAAAACTTACAATAGATAAAGACTATGTTGTTGGTGGTTCTGGTTATTTACAAAACGCTAATGAAATAGGTCACGGATATGAAACTCCTGGAACTAAAGTAAAAAAGCAACGTGGTAAAAAATTAACTTGGCACTTTAAAGCTCCAATGGTACACGATTTTATGTGGGCTGCAGATCCAGATTATATTCATGACACATTACAAGTAGAAAACGGACCATTATTACACTTCTTATACCAAGGTGATGATGCTGAAATAAAAGCAAACTGGGAAAAAGTACAGCCTAAAGCTGCAGAAATGATGCAGTTTTTTAGTAAAAACGTTGGTAAATACCCATACAAACAATACTCTATTATACAAGGTGGAGATGGTGGTATGGAGTACGCTATGAGTACGTTAATTGCTGGTGGTAAAAAGTTTGGTAGCCTTGCAGGTACAACAGCACATGAAATGGCACACTCTTGGTTTCAGCACGTATTAGCAACTAACGAAGCTAAACACGAGTGGATGGATGAAGGCTTTACAACTTTTATTTCTTCATTATGTATGAACGAGGTAATGGATCAGAAAAAAGACAATCCTTTTGAAGGATCTTACCGTGGTTATTATTACCTAGTAAATTCTGGTAAAGAACAGCCGCAAACTACACATGCAGATCGTTACCATGAAAATACGCCGTATAGTATTGCTGCTTACAGTAAAGGTTCTATATTTTTATCTCAATTAGGATATATTATTGGACAAGAAAACTTAATGAAAACAGTACGTAAATACTACGAGGATTTTAAATTTAAGCACCCAATACCTAACGATATTAAAAGAACCGCAGAAAAGGTTTCTGGTATGGAGTTAGACTGGTATTTAACAGACTGGACACAAACTACAAATACTATAGATTATGGTATTAAAGAAGTTACAGAAGCTAACAATGCATCTACAGTTTCTTTAGAAAGAATAGGTTTAATGCCAATGCCTTTAGATATTTTAGTTGTTTATACAGATGGTACACAAGAAACGTTTTATGCTCCGTTACGTATGATGCGTGGCGAAAAAGAAAACCCTTATACCAACTTAAAAAGAACAGTGTTACCAGATTGGCCTTGGGCAAACTCTAACTACAGCTTTACTATTAACAAGCCAAAAGCAAGTATTAAAGCAATTGTTATAGACCCATCTAACCTTATGGCAGATGTTAACAAAGAAAACAATGTTTTTCAGGCAGAATAATTTATAGCCTTATTACTATATTAAATCCGTTTAGAGCTTTGCTTTAAACGGATTTTTTTATCAGTATAAACAGCATCAAAAAAAGATAAAGAACTAATAGATAGCTAAAAATAGTAACTTTATAATACCTTTGCTTTTGAACAGGATATAGATTTATTTTAATACATATCTTTTTCAATAAAAAACTAACTAATACATTTTTAATGCCTACCCAACAACAAACAGATGCTTCAAATTTTTGTTTTCCTACTAAGGAAAAACTGAAAAGTAAAAAGTTAATTGGAGAATTGTTTACAAATGGTAAAAGTGTATCTAGCTTTCCTATTAAACTAATTTACTTGCCTTGCACATTAGAAAACACCCCTTTAAAAGTAGGTGTAACAGTGCCCAAACGTAATTTTAAAAGTGCTGTAGATCGTAATAAAATTAAAAGATTATTACGAGAAGGTTACAGACTTAACAAACACGTAATTTTTAACAACATAGATAAAGAATTTGCGTTACTATTTTTATACCTTGGTAAAAAGATGCCAGATTACGCTGAAATAGAGAAATCTATGGTAGAGGTTCTTGCCAAATTTTATAAGAAAGTAAACAATGAAGAACGTATTTAAGAAAAAAGTAATTATTCCTGTTTTTGCGGTTTGTATTTTAATAGGAACCAGTAGTTTTAAAGGCGATTTTTTTGAAATAGCAAAACAAATAGAAATTTTTACTACGCTCTTTAAAGAGTTAAATATGAATTATGTGGATGAAACCAATCCGGCAGAATTAATGGATAATGCCATTAAAAATATGCTAAATGGTTTAGACCCTTATACTCGTTTTTTAAATGAACAAGATGTAGAAGCTTACCGTATAAATAATGCTGGTAAATATTCTGGTATTGGTGCTGTTGTACGTAGCTACAAAGATAAAATGTTAATTATTGAAGCCTATAAAGGATCACCAGCAGACAAAGCTGGTTTAAAGTCTGGCGATGAAATTATAAAGATTGGTGATACAGACGTTGCAGATTTTAAAGATGATGCTACAGAGCTATTAAAAGGCGCTAGCAACACTAGTGTTAGTGTAGTTTATAAAAGACAAGGTAAAAATGCAACTACTACCATTAAAAGAGAAGATATAGATGTAGATGCAGTTCCTTTTTATAAAATGGTAGATGCCAAAACAGGTTATATTGTATTAACCAAGTTTAACCAAAAAGCATCTTCACAAACAAAAGAAGCTTTGGTTAACCTTAAAAATGAAGGTGCAGAAAAAATAATACTTGATTTAAGAGGAAATCCAGGTGGTTTATTGTCTGAAGCTATAAACGTTACCAATTTGTTTGTTCCTAGAGGAGAGCTTATTGTAACTACAAAATCTAAGGTTAAAAAGTTTAATAAAACATACACTACAAGAAACGCTGCTGTAGATACAGAAATTCCTTTAGTTGTACTTGTAAATGGCTCTAGTGCGTCTGCCAGTGAAATTGTTTCGGGTAGCTTACAAGATTTAGACAGAGCTGTAATTGTTGGTGCACGTAGTTTTGGAAAAGGTTTGGTACAAAGACCTTTAAAACTTACCTATGGTACGCAATTAAAGGTTACTATTTCTAGGTATTACACGCCTAGCGGTAGATGTATACAGTCTTTAGATTATTGGCACAGGGATAAAAATGGCAAAGCCGTAAAAAACACTAAGTTTAACGAGTTTAAAACCAAAAACGGACGTAAAGTACAAGATGGTGGTGGTGTTTTACCAGAAATACAAATTGCTGCTGCTAAAACAAACTCGCTAACAAAAGCATTGCTTGTTAACAATGTTATTTTTGACTATGCTACAAACTATTACTACAACAACAAAGTAAACACTATTGCAGATTTTAATTTTACTGATGCAGATTTTAATGCTTTTAAAGAGCACGTAAATGCTTCTAATTTTTCTTTTGAAACTGAAACTGAAAAAGCACTTACTGCCGCTATAAACAGTAATGATACCGCTATTTTTGGTGATGATATACAGGAAAAATACAAAAGTCTTTTGGTAGATATCAATAAAAATAAAATTAAAGCTTTAGATAAGTACAAGGCTGCAATTGTAAAAAATATTGAAGACGAAATTATTAAACGTTATTTTTACAGAGATGGCTTGTATGAGTATTACTTATCACATGACGATGCTATTTTAACAGCTACAGAATTGCTTAACAATCCAAGTAAATACAATGATTATTTAAAGTAGAATACGCAAAAATACTATGTCTGTTTACCAAAAAATGGCCAGTATTGGTCAAAAATTATTTTCTAAACATATACTTTTTAAATACGGATTTAATTATTCGCCTATGTACAGGAGAAGTACAGGTAAAATAATTGAAATTACTAAAGATTTACTGCACATAAAGGTAAAGATTCCTATTAGTTGGAAAAACAAAAATTATGTAAATTCTATTTTTGGTGGTAGTTTGTTTTCTGCTGTAGACCCTATACCAATGATACAATTGTTGTATTTAATTGGTGATGATTATGTGGTTTGGGATAAAGCTGCAGATATACGTTTTAAAAAGCCTGCTAAACAAAATGTTTTTGCAGATTTTACCTATACTGAAGAGGAACTACAGGATATTAAAAAACGCATTGCTACAGAAAACGAAATTGAGGTTAAAAAAACTACAGAAATAAAAAGTGAAGATGGCACTACTACCTTTTGCGTGGTACATAAAACCATTTATGTAGCCAACAAAGAGTTTTATAAGCAAAAAATGAAAAATAGAAAGAAACAAAAAGTATAATATTAGCTTATATAAATAAAAAGCTCCCTCAATTACTAGATAGCTTTTGGTGTTTATTTTTTTAAACTGATGCTGTACTGCACGAGCGAAACGCTCGAGCTAGCGGGAGATAAATAAAACCTTATTTAATATATTCTTTTGTGACAATTTTTTTGATGATATATGCTTGTACTTTCCATACGGTTACTAGTATTATCATAGAAGGAACAAGAGCAGGCCAGAATGTTTTTTTTATCACAGAAATAAATTTCATAATTAAACCTTTATCATTAGGATCAAAAAGATTGCCTGATAATTGCATTATTTCCCAACCAAAAAAATATATCCAAATAATTAGTAAAACAGATAAAGTCCCCCAAAAAAATGGACTCGTTTTTGATCTTTTAAAAACATTTAAACGCTCTTCTTTAGGTACGTTTTCTAAAATTGGATATCGCTTGGTAATATGTTCTATTTGTTTGTCTTTATTCATTAGTTTTATTTAATACATCTCTTGATTTTTATTCAGTAACAACTTATTTTTCTTCAAATTTTGATAGTCATTTTTAAAATATAAATTGTTTGTCTTTTATATTTTGTTATTAGTATTTTTATAAAAGAATATAAATTATTTATTTTCCATATAATTTTGAAGTTTATCTATCAAGTTTAGGTTATTTGTTAAAATAATAAATCTATCTCTATCCTCTTCAGTAACTTCTACTTCAAGTAAATCACTTAATATTTGTTCAAAATTATCAATCTCATCATCAGTAAACCTATTGTCATCTTCCATAGGCCATTCGTCTATTAACAAATAGCTTGTGCCGTCATCAAACACCCTAATTATTGGTGTGTTATCTTCAGGGTAATTTTTTAGTTCTATTTCTTTTATAACATTCATAATTTTTCAATGTAATTAAACATATCTATATACATACTCTTATCGTAACCACTTTTTTGAAGTTTTTCTCTATACTCTGTTAGTTTACTTTCAAATTTATTTGATTTTAATAGTTTTAAAATAATTAAACTTCTAGCAAAAACATTTTCATCAATGGTATAAGCTTTTCCTGTATCAACATCCTTCTCCATTACATGATAAAATGTTTCTAATGTAGAGTGATTTTGTATAAATGTATCTAAATGTTTTTCATAAAAGTCTTTAACATCTGTAATCATAGAATAAACATCTGCCTCGTTACTTATTATCCATTCTGGATTTTTTTGAATGTAATCATCTGGATTAATAAAATAAGAGAATGGTAGTATATAAGTATATCCCGAGAATTTTCCGATATATTCCTCCCTGCCTTCCTCTGATTTGCATTTGATATCACCAACTTCTTGTATAAAAATTCCTAATATAAATCTATAATTATATTCTGGTCGTTTATCGAGATGTGTGAATGATATACAAAAATCAATTCCATTAATTTGTTTTACAAACCACGTTTCTTTTTTTACGGTTTTAAAGCCTTGTTCTTTTAAAAAAGAACCTAAATGCTCAAATAATAAATTGTCTATTTCTTTTGGTTTCATTATTTTTATTTATGGGGTAAACTGAAAAAAAACTTCTGGGAATTAAATTAAATACACTGTTTTAAAAATACAAAAGCTACCTAAATTACTAGATAGCTTTTGTTATAACTATACTCTAAAAAAAAGTATATTTAATTATTTTGTTTAATTAAGGTACTAAGTTTGGTGTATAAATTACTTCTCCAAAATATCTCCCAGTAATTTTATGTCCTTTATCATCAACCATATCAAAAGTTAATTCATAATAATTATTTTTACTGCTAATTATGGTTACTGTTCCCCCTACAATTTCAGGATCAGATACATCGTCTGTATCATCTGTAGTTGTAAAATATATACCAACAAATGTAAATGGTTTATTAATATCATCATCACTATAATTATAAGTACCTGGGGCTAATTTCTTGGTTGTATTGGTAAAAATTTCTAATTCAAAACCATAACCTTCACCGTCATAACCATATTCTTCACGAAGCTCAAAACCTGTACTAAGTAAAGTTAAATCTATATTATAAGTATCACCAGATGGATAATCACTGTAATCATCTGCAAATCCTAAAATTAAACTACTTTCTACATCATCTACTTTTATAAAGTTTTTATCTTCTGATGTAGCGTCATCATCACTATTACAGCTAGTTATAAATAAAGTAAAAGTTAATACGGTAAATAAATAAAATGTTTTTTTCATAATTAATCTAAAGTTTAAGTACAAACTTACATTATTTTTTAAAAAAACTTACATAAATAATTTATAGAGTACCGTTAATATATTTACTATAATAAAACTAATTACTCTATAAAAAGAGCTGCATTTTTAAGTTCTAAAATAGCTTCTGTATTTTGGTGTAACATGCGGTTACTTTGTAAATACCTGTTTAAATTAAACTCATCAAAATTAGTAGCATCTTTATCTATACTACTAATATGTACACGGCCAGAGGAATGTATAAATTTATTATCGCCAATCCACATACCAACGTGTACAACTCTTTGTTTGGTAGAATCTGTTGCTGGCCTGCCAAAAAACAATAAATCGCCAACAGCTAGCTTACTAAAATCTTTATCTTTATCTACTATTGTACCTGCATTTACTTGTTGTGACGCATCTCTTGGTAAAACCATACCATTTAAAAAGTATATAGTTTTGGTAAAACCGCTACAATCTACTCCTTTACTAGATGTGCCTCCCCATAAATACGGTAAACCCATTAATTGTTTAGATGTTGCTACTAAAGATTCTTGCGATGGGTTTAATGCTTTTAACCAATTATTATACGTTTGTGCTTCGTCTTTATTAACAAATGCAAGTCTACCATCTGGGTATTTTACTTGGTAAAATAAGCCTTCTTCAGCTACTAATTCTAAAATACTACCAGCTACTAAATCTGAGACAATTTCATGACCTGTTGTTGACGTGTAAGAAAAACCTGTAATACCAGTATATATAATTTTATTTGCCTTTTTCCAGTTTTTAAAGTCATTATTGTTTAAAATTTCTATACCTCCTTTATCTACCCAAGCCAAGTAATTATCTGGTGTTTGTATAAGGTACCAATCGCCATCATTTTTATATACTTTTACTGGTGTACCTAAAGTTGCTTGTGTAGCTAGTTCTTGTGAGTGTCCTGCTTTGCTTCTTAAATTGGCAACAGATATTTTTACAATGGCCCAATTGCTATTTTTAAATTCTGCTGTTGGTAGTAATTGTATACTGTCTATATATTCAATTTTAGCCTCATTTAGCTTAGTTTTAAGCTCATTAACGGCTTCTGGTAGGTTAGATTCTCCTTTTAAAACAAAACTATTATTAACAGCTTTAGAATCAATATTAAAAAGGGCAACACGCTTGTCTGGTGCATGTACTGTTTTTACATCATCTATATATTCTAAAATAGGATTTTCCTTCTTTACTACATCATTTTTACAACTACCCAAAACCATTATTGTTGCAAGTGCTATAAATGGAATTTTAGAATTGATATTCTTCATCATTTTATACGTATTTAATTGGATGAGTGAAAATATGAAAATTTTATTTTAATGTAGACAAAATGAACATTGTAATGTTAATAACTACGTTAAAGTACTGTTAATCAGTATATAAATTAGGAATTTAAAGTTTATTTTGTTATGTTGATAACTATGATAGAGACAGATAAAATTGAAAATACTGAGTTTATAAGAAAATCTATTGGTTATTTAGAATCTAGAGGATTTACAAATATTAAGGCTGATGTAACTGATTGCGAAATACCAAAATCTTATATTAGAAAAAATACTGGCGATAAAATAACTCCAGATATTGTTGCTATGAAAAATGGTAGAAAATACTTTTTTGAAATAAGTTTAAAGTCTGATAAACCTAAACTTTTAAAATCTAAGTGGCTGTTTTTAGATACTTTAAGTAGAATGAATTCTAATAGATTTAGAATTATTACCACAAAAGGTCATTTTAAATTTACAGATACAATGCTAGAGGATATAAATTTAACCAACAAAACACCAATTAAAATTTAGTGTTTATACATTACCATATGTGGTATACCATCTTCTAAATATTCTTCTCCTTCTTCTTTAAAACCTAAATTATTATAAAATTTTAAAAGATATTTTTGAGCAGAGATTTTTATGGTAGTCTGTTGTAATTGTTCTTTAACGGCTATAATAGATGCTTCCATAATGTTATAGCCGTACTTGTGTTGTCTTTCAGACTTTTTAACAACTACTCTACCAATACTAGCGTCTTTAAAATAATCTCCAGGTTTAAAAATACGTGTATACGCAACTAGTTGGTCATTTTTAAAACCCAAAACGTGTAAAGCATTAAAATCTTTACCATCTATATCTTGGTAAACGCAATTTTGTTCTACAACAAAAATCTCTGATCTAAGTTGTAGAACTGCGTATAAATCTTTTGTGGTAAGCTCACTAAAGCTTTTAACACATATTACCATATAAAGTATTAATTACAAGCTATTTTTTCTACTCTGTTTTGGTGTCTTCCGCCAGCAAACTCAGTTTCTAAAAATGTATTCACCATTTCTAATGCTTGTGGTAAAGAAACAAAACGTGCAGGTATACTTAATATGTTAGCATTGTTATGCTCACGTGTTAAAGAAACAATTTCTTTAGTCCAGCATAAACCAGCCCTAACATTTTGGTATTTATTGGCTGTCATAGACACACCATTACCACTACCACATATAAGAATACCAAAATCTACTTTTTTAGCATCTACATCTGCAGCAACCGGATGTACAAAATCTGGATAATCTACACTATCATTACTATCTGTACCGTAATTAGTAACTTCTATACCTTTAGACTTTAAAAGCTCTATTACCGCAAATTTATAATCTGTACCAGCGTGGTCATTACCTATAGCTATATGCATTGTATTGTTTTTTGTTGTTTTACATTACAAAAGTACAAATACCTTTTATATACAGTTCTAAAATTGTTAATAAATACAAACCCCTATTTTTACATACATTTTTGCATGTATCACATACAACTAACAAGTTGTTCACAACACTTTAATAAGTATACAAAACATAAATTTTGTTTTTCGTAAAAATTGTTGCATTATAGCATAGAATTTCTTCAACCAAATCTATTTTTTACTTTTTAGATAAAAGATATTAAGACCATTGTTAATAATGTAAACAATTTTTTAGCTCTTAATTATTAAAAATTCGTTGTTAATAGAAGTTGTTAATAACCGTTAATAATTATGGTAATAGATTGATTTCTAAATAAAAAGTTAAATATAAAGACTTAATAACTTTACAATAAATTTACATTACTGTTCAATACAAGAAATAGTACATAATTTTATTGTAGATATTAACACACTATTATAATCACCTCTTTTTTTTAAAATTTAATAAAAGAAAAATAGTATATTATATATATGTTTATAACAACGTTTTCTTTACTATAAAATTAAGAAATTGTTTAATTAAGATTAGAGTAGATTATAATTTGTAATTTACCAGAAATAAATAAAATGAATGACAAAGAATAAAAAAGGACCTAAAAACCAAGATCGTAATTTTATCACTAAAGGTATATTTACGGTATTAGAAAAAGATCCTACTGCTAGTTATAACTACAAGCAAATAGCTGCTAAATTAGGTATAACAGATGCAAATAAGAGAAACATACTAGTTAAAAGATTAGTACAGTTAAAAGAAAAGAAAAGAATTATAGAAGAAAGTAGAGGCAAGTATAAAGCCGTAGCTAGAGATACTAAAACTTACCATACAGGTAAAGTAGATATAACTAGCAAAGGAAATGCTTATATAGTAATAGAAGGTCTAGATGATGATGTTTTTATATCTAGCAATAAATTAAAAAAAGCTTTTCATAGAGATATTGTAGAAGTTTACATTTTTCCTAGAAGAAAAGGTCGCAAATTAGAAGGCGAAATCACTAAAATTGTAGAAAGAAACAAAACTAGCTTTGTAGGTATTGTACAATTACAAAAGAATTATGCTTTTGTTACATCTACAGATTTTAGGATGTATACAGATTTTTTTATTCCAAAGGATAAAATAAATAATGCACAAGATGGTGATAAGGTCATTGTAAAAATGAGCGATTGGCCAGATGATGCCGACTCACCTTACGGAGAAATTACCGAAGTTCTTGGTAAACCAGGAGAGCATAACACAGAAATACATTCTATTTTAGCAGAATATGGCTTGCCATATCAGTTTCCTTTAGAAGTGGAAAATTATGCTAATAAAATAGATACATCTATTAAACCAGAAGAAATTGCAAAACGTAGAGATATGCGAGATACGCTTACCTTTACTATAGATCCTAAAGATGCAAAGGATTTTGATGATGCATTATCTTTTGTAAAATTAGAAAATGGCAATTATGAAATAGGAATTCATATTGCAGATGTATCTCATTACCTACAACCAGATACTATTTTAGACGATGAGGCTTATGATAGGGCAACATCTGTATATTTAGTAGACCGTGTGGTACCAATGTTACCAGAAGTTTTATCTAATAATGCTTGTTCTTTAAGACCAAATGAGGAAAAATATACGTTTTCTGCTGTTTTTGAGATCGATGAAAAAGCAACACTTATTAACCAATGGTTTGGTAGAACAGTAACAAATTCTAACGAACGTTTTGCGTATGAAGAAGCACAACATATAATTGAAACGGGAGAAAATACAATTCCTGAAGCTATTTCTATTAGAGAAAATGGCGCTTATAGTGTTGGTAATGATATTGTTGAAGCTACGCTTACATTAGATAAATTAGCAAAAATTATGCGTGGTAAACGTATGAAAGCCGGAGCCATATCTTTTGATAAAGTAGAAGTTAGGTTTAGTCTAGATAATGATGCTAACCCTACTGGCGTTTACTTTAAAGAGTCTAAAGATGCCAACAAACTTATTGAAGAATTTATGTTATTGGCTAACAGAAAAGTAGCTGAATTTATTGGTAAACAAAAACCAGAAAAAACATTTATTTATAGAGTTCATGATGAGCCAAACGAGGAAAAACTAGCTAATTTAAATGGCATAATTTCTAGATTTGGTCATAAATTAGATTTTAAAAGTAAAAAATCTATAAGTGAATCTTTGAACCAATTACTAGAAGACGTAAAAGGAAAAAAAGAACAAAATTTAGTAGATACGCTTGCTATACGTAGTATGAGTAAAGCAATTTATACTACAGATAATATTGGCCATTACGGTTTAGCTTTTGATTATTACTCGCATTTTACATCACCTATTCGTAGATATCCAGATGTAATGGTACACCGTTTATTACAACATTATTTAGATGGTGGTGCAAGTGCTAAACAAGATGTTTATGAAGAAAAATGTAAACATTCATCAGATATGGAAGGTCTTGCATCTAGTGCAGAAAGAGATTCTATAAAGTACATGCAAATTAAATTTATGGACGACCATAAAGATTCTGAATTTGTAGGCGTAATATCTGGAGTAACAGAATGGGGTATTTATGTAGAAATTATAGATAATAAGTGCGAGGGTATGGTACGTATAAGAGATATTAAGGACGATTACTACACTTTTGATGAAAAAAGCTATTCTATCATAGGACAACGTACAAACAACAGCTACCAATTAGGAGAGCAAGTTGTAGTTATGGTTAAAAGTACAGATTTAGTAAAAAGACATTTAGATTTTTCGTTACTTAGAAAGGCAGAATAAAGTATTTTTGGAACGAAATTTGTAAATTAGATTAGGAATTATACCTAAAAATAACAAAATGAATAAGTTAACCTTATTTACGTTTTTACTATTTACTTTTAGTTTAGTAAATGCACAAAACGAAAAAATTACATTACAACTAGAAAGCTTTACAGAGGTTAAGGCTTTTGATGGTTTATCTGTAAATCTTATTAAATCTACTAAAAATGAAGCTGTTATAACAGGAGCTAATACACAAAAAGTTTCAATTGTTAATAACGACGGAGTTTTAAAACTCCGTATGCAATTAGATAAAATTTTTAGTGGTTATAGAACTTTTGTAGATGTTTATTATACAGATATTTTAGCTGTTATAGATGTAAATGAAGATGCCAGAATTAGCTCTAATGAAACTATTAAACAAGATTTATTAGAGTTAAAATCTCAAGAAGGTGGCGAATTAATTATTGATGCTGAAGTTACTCAGTTATTAATAAAATCTGTTACTGGTGGTGTTATAACATCAAAAGGATCTGCAAAAAACCAGGACATAAAAATTAATACTGGTGGTATTTACTACGGTAAAAATTTAAAAACCGAACTTACTACTATTAGCGTTAATGCAGGTGGTAATGCAGAAATTAATGCTACAAATTATGTGCAAGCAACTGTAAAAGCAGGTGGTGAAGTTTTAGTTTATGGCGACCCATTAAAAATGGATGAAAAAACTGTTTTTGGAGGTAAAATTATTAGAAAATAGAAAAATTACTACATGTTAGATGATATACAGGCAGCAATACCATTAGGCTTTTTTTTAAGCTTTATGATTGGTCCTGTTTTTTTTGTTCTTCTAGAAACTAGTGCTGTTAAAGGTTTTAGAGCTGCGTTGGTTTTTGACTTTGGTGTAATACTAGCCGATATTTTATTTTTAACTGTTGCTTATTTTAGTAGTTATCAGCTACTAGAAAATTTAAGTAATTTACCAGGACTATATATTTTTGGTGGAGTTATACTACTAGTTTACGGGGTAATTGTAATCATAAAAAAGCCAGTTAAAGAAAAACCAACAACACTTAAATCTAATAAAAGTGCTTATCTAAGTTTATTTATAAAAGGCTTTTTATTAAACTTCATAAACATAGGTGTTTTAGTATTTTGGTTGGGCGTTATTTTAGTAGTAGGTCCTAGTTTAGATAATAATCCAAACAGAATTTTGGTTTTCTTTTCTGCAATGCTAGGAACTTATTTTATTACAGATATATTTAAAATATTATTAGCTAAACAATTAAAAAGATACCTAACTCCAAGACGTATTTTTTTAACTAAAAAAATACTCGGTATTATACTTGTAATCTGTGGTTTAGTACTTATAACCAAAGGGTTTTTACCTAAAGATCAATTAAATATACAAGAAGGGTTAGAGTTATTAGAAAAATAATTTTTTTTAATACCACTGTATATAAAAATGGAATTTAATCCTGAACTAGAAAAAATAATAGCTAATAGTAGACTAGTAGCTATAAATTTAAATTCTGGGTATATATCTTCTTTTCATTTTTTAATAGCTACCTTAAAATCTGATAATCTTGCGCATAAAATATTTGAATCTCATAACTGGCAATTTAAAAAATTAATAGAAACTCTAAGGTCAGATGATGAAAGAAAAGTTAATAGATATTATTTAACCCAAGAGTTTGAGGATATTTTAAAAAATGCAAAATTTTATGCTCGTACTTATTTAGATAAAAAAGTAAATTCCGAACACATAATTTTTGCTATGCTAGCTAATAAAAATAGCTACGCTGGTAATTATTTAAATGAAATAGGAATGGATTACTTTAAGTTTAAAAGCGAATGTGAAAAAATTAGAATAGTAAAATCTAATAGATTACTTGAAATTATAGGAAGTAATAAATTATTAGTGTCTATTGGATTACTTCATATTATAAATAAAATATAGAAATATCTTAACTATCACTATATAAATTATACCTTATCTTTTAAATAACTACTGTAGATATTACCATACATAATTAGATTATTATATGTAATTATTTGATTTTAAATATGATATAAAAATTGATAAGTATATAAACAAAAAAACCTCCACGTTAGTGAAGGTTTTTGAGGCATCGAGCAGATTCGAACTGCTGTACAAGCTTTTGCAGAGCTCTGCCTAGCCACTCGGCCACGATGCCATTTTTGGACTGCAAACTTACGAAAATAAATCCATAAGAAAATAAGTTTTTTTAAATCAATTTTGTATTTTTTTTTCGAGGCATCGAGTGGATTCGAACCACTATGCTAATCCTTGCGGGATTATGTCTATCCATTTCGACCACAATGCCATTTGTGCGGGGGGAGAGTTCAAATGTACATATATTTAGATGTATAAAAAATTTACTAATACGCAGTTTAACGAGTTAATTGTAATGTTATCGAAACCATTTCAACATCTCCTCCTATTGGTGGGTTTAATTTAGAAACTGTTACTTCTGATGCTGTTACAATAGGTAACTCAGAAAAAATACGATCTATTATACGCTTAGCAACATGTTCTAATAATTTAGATCTTATTGCCATTTCTTCTTTTACTATATGATTAATATGTACATAGTCTACCGTATCTACTAATTCATCAGATATTGATGCCTTAGTTAAATCTGCATCTACTGTTACGTTTACTAAATAATCACTACCAATTAAAGCTTCTTCATTTAAGCAACCGTGGTAAGCATATGTTTTAATAGTACTTACTTTTATTTTTCCCATTTGGTTTAGTTTAGATGTGCAAACTTAACTAATACTATTAATAAATAGTTAGTAAGTACATCTACAATTACTTAATCCTTGGAATAAATCTACACCAATTGTTATAACATGTGTACCTGTACTATAATTTAAAATATCATTTAAAATTATTTGGTAAGAATATCCAAAGTAATAGTTATCCTTTTTTAAACCTGCAAAAGGAGCTAAATATAAAGGCTTACCTATTTGATCGTTTAAAAATCTGTAATTTACACCTGCATAGTAGTAATCTTCAAAATCGTACTTTCTAAATTTTAAGTTTAAATCTGTTTCAGATCTACCGTCACTTTCAAACATTTTATAAAGTACAGATGGTTCTATTTCCCAATCACTACTTCTACTCTTTTTGTATCTGTAACCACTATAAATATAGTAGTTTCTTAATGCGTTAGGTTCAAAGGTTTCATTAAAGTTGGTTATATCTTTATTTACTAAGTTAGATGCGTTAACACTCGCATAAAACTTATTTTTTCTATACAAAAATCCAACATCAAAGTTATGGTTGGTTGTAGATCTATCATCTGTTACCGCATTATCTGGATTAGCAATAAGGTTAAATTCCTGTATGTCTAATCTAAATTGGTTAAAGTTGTATGATATACCAAATGATAAAAACTCATCTTCATACCTATTTAAAGTTAAGTGGTGTGCAAAAGATATTCTTGCACCTTGTTGTTTAGTGTATCCGTTTTTATCATTATATAAAAATAAACCTAAACCAGATTTGTTACCAATCCTGGCATCTGCAGCCAAAGACTGTGTTCTAGGTGCATCTTCTATTCCTACCCATTGAGCAAGACCGTTCATTCTAATTTTTACATGATCACCAATACCTGCATATGTTGGTGATAAAACAAATGGATTATCTGCTAAATATTGTGATAGCTGTGGGGAATTTAGCTCCTGTGCATTTGACAGCATTGTGCCGGCAAATAATGATAAGATTGCTAATTTAAGTCGCATAATTATAGGTTAAGTTCTTTTATTTTTTATCTGTACAATGTAAAGTGTCCAACAAATTCTCTGTCGTCTACTTCATCTTTAAGTTTAATAGTATACCAATAATCTCCAGATGGTAGTTCCTTATTATTATAAGTTCCGTCCCAACCTTTATCATCTGCTCCCATTCTATATAACTCTCTACCATATCTATCATAGACAATAGTTAAGATATTAGGGAACCCATCTGTGTTTTTAGGCTTCCATGTGTTGTTTACATCATCACCATTTGGTGTAAAGAAATTTGGGATTTCTATATCGATGAACTCAATAAATATATCTTGAGTAGTTTCACAACCATTTTCGTCTACAACAACAACGGTATAAGTATCAGTCTTACGTATTCTGAACGTATTGTCTTCCCCATTATTGTTTCCTTCTAGATAGAAAGTATATTTTGGGTTACCACCTGCAGCAATTGCCGTTATTTCGTTAATATTTGTATTTTCTAATACAAGTGTTAATGGCTCAAAAGCAGCTACAGTAAAGTCAATAGTTTCAGAACATCCGTTTGCATGCAATATGTGTAAATAATGATTACCAGCAGACATATTTGTAAAGTCTGGTGTTAATTGCATAGCAGCAGGATCTGTAGTATCTAAACCGTATAATACGTCTGTTATTGTGTTGTCTTCTAAAACAACATCTAAATAATTTGTTGGTGTATCTGTACTACACTCATAAATTGGTGTTGCAGTGGCTTTTAAATTAACACCAGGTGCAATATTTATTACAATATTTGCATCACAATCATTAGCATCTTTAACTAATATTACATGAGGACCAGCAGTTAATCCAGAGAAATCTACTCTGTCTAACACATAATCTGCAGGATCGTTAGAATCTATACTTGTTCTGTAAGGAGCGGTACCACCAGTTATTGTAACTGTAGCTGTACCATCTTCATTACCTGTACAAGTTTCTCCTGTTGTAGTTGCACTTAATTGTATTGCAGTTGGTTGTTCAATTGTAAATTCAAAAGCAATAAAACATCCTTTTTCATCTTGAGCAATAACATCATATACTCCAGGAGCTAAGTCTGTAAATACGTTTTTAGTATCAAACTGATCTAAGTTAGGTGTAATTGAGTATTTTATTTCTCCTGTTCCACCACTAACCTCAACAGTTATGGTACCATCTTCTTCACCAAAACATGAAACATCTGTAAATTCTTCAGTCTCTATAACTAAAGGAGCTGGCTCTGTAATAGTAATTGCTCTTGATACTTCTTCACAACCACCATCAGATGTTACTTTTATGTAGTAAGTTCCAATTCCTAGGTTTCTAAAATTACCAGTAGTCTGTGGTCCTTGTAGCGGACTTGTACTAGTTGGATTATCTAACAACTCATAAGAATAGTTACCTAAACCACCAATTGCTGTTGCATCTATACTTGCAGTAGATTCACCATTACAGTTTATAACTGCAGCAGTTTCATCTAATACTATTTGTAGTGGTGGTACAGGATCTATAGAAACTTGGTTACTAATAATATTACCACAGTTAAAATTGTCTCTTATATAGTATTGATAAATACCATCTGTTACTGTAAATGTGTGTGTATCTCCACCTGTCATAGGTGTAAAGTTTATACCATCTACACTAAACTCATACGGAGCAGTACCACCAGTAGCTGTTAATCTTATTTCAGCTGGGTCTACGCACGTTAATTGTGATACTTGAACTAGAGAACCAGTTATATCTGTAGGCTCTGTTATAACCGCTTGTATAGTTTCTACATCACAGTTCCATCCGTCAGAAACTGTTATTGTATACACACCCGCACTTAAGTTGTTAAACATTGGGTTTGGCTGTGGAGTACTAGAATATAGTAATGTTGTACCAGCATCATCATAAACATTTAATTGGTACGTGTAAACACCTTCACCATTTAATACGTTTATTGCACTAACACTACCGTTACTGTCACCAAAACAAGTTAACATTTGTGTTAATGGTGTAATATCTGCAGTAATTGGTATTGCAGGGGCTAATGTTATGTCATCTGTAAAATCACAACCAGCATCATCTGTTACTGTTGCAGTATATGTAGCTGCACTTAATCTTACAAAACTAGCAGAAGAAACATCTGTAAAAGTAGTTTCTACACCAGTAGTATTGTTTCTTAAAACAATATCATATGGTGCATAACCACCAGTTGGTTCTACTACTATTTCACCAGCATTATCATCACAAGTTACAGCTGCAGTTTGTGATAATGTTGCTGTTAATGCCATATCTGGAGAGTCTATTGTTATTACATTAGAATCTTCAGTACAAAAAGGAGCATTATCTTCTGTTACTGCTACATAATAATTACCACCAGATAAACCAGATATAGTAAATGTATTTGTAGTAGCATTACCATTAATACCAGCTAAAGTTCCATCAGTATTTAAAACTGTATAAGTAAATGGTGCTGTAGCATCTGTTACTGTTACTTCAATTTCTCCGTTTGTATCTCCAAAACAAGTTACAGGAGATGACGCTATTGCAGAAACTTTAATTAAGTCATAAGGTGCAATGTTATATACATCTGTATCTACATAACAACCTGTAGTTGTATCTGTAATTCTAAATACATAACCACCAACAGCAGTTAATTCAAAAGTTGCAGTGTTATAAGTTGGTGTTGCTGTTTGCGTAGCATTTGTATTACCAATTGGCAACAACTCATATGTATAAACATTTGTTACATCTCCGTTATCTGTTACTGTAATAGTAACCTCTTCTGGACCAGCACATGATATGTCTGTATCTTTAGATACTACAGCAGTAAATGTATTAATAGGCTCTATAGTTACCGTTGTTGTTTGCGGACAACTATTATCATCTTTAACATAAACAGTAATTGTTTGTGCAACTCCAGTATCTGTAACAGTAAATGTATTTCCTGTTTGGAAGTTTACATTATCTATACTGTATAAATACGGACTAGTACCTGAAGGTGTTCCTGGTGTTGTAGCACCATCTTCTATAGTAACTGTAATTGTTGCAGTATTTACTGTATTATTAGGAGCACAAGCAAAATCTGTTGCAACTGCACTTATTAATAATTCTGTAGGCTGAGTAACCTCAACAGTTTCTCTAACAGCACATTCTTTAGCAGAAACTACCTCTACTTGATAAAAAGCAGCAGCTAAGCCTGTAAAAGTTGGACTAGTTTGTGGTCCGGCTATTAAAGTTAGTCCTGTAGCATCATATAAATTATAAGTATAAATAGGATCTACATTTGTAGCAGGATCTAAGTTAGCAGTTATACTACCATCTGATAAACCAAAACAACTAACATTTTCTATAGTTGAAGTCAATAAAATAGGATCTACCTTATCAGTTAATTCTTGTGTAACAGGTTTTTCGCAAATAGGTGTATTTGTCTCTAAATCACGAACAGTAAAACTGTATGTACCAACTTCTGTTAAGCCAGTAAACACACCAGTTGTATTTGTAATTGTTGTACTACTTATTGGTAATGTAGCTACAAACTCTAAGTTTGTAGAACCACCAATTACATTCACTGTTATTTGTCCGCCTGGATCTACTGTACAATCTATTGGTTTAACCACAGTAGTAGAAACATTCATTTCTTCATACAATACTGTTGCAAGTGTTGTAAAATCACAAGACCATTGGTCATTAATTAATACGGTGTAAGAACCAGCACCTAAACCAGAGAATATTGTAGTAGTCTGTGGAGAACCAACTGCAGTACCATCTTTAATAAGTTGGTATGTATAGTTACTTCCTTGTCCACCTACAGTATTAATTACTTCAATTTCACCTTCTAGGTTTGTACAATTTTCTTGGTTTACCTGTAAAGTTGCCGTTATATCTGTTGGCTCTACTAAATTAACATCTGCTAATTGAATAATACATCCATTTTTATCTGCAATCCAAACTTGGTAATCTGTACCAGCCGGAGCTGCAGCACCCGATAAACCAGTAAATCTAGGATTAGAAACATAATCTGTTGGGTATACTGGAGCAGGATTAGTTGCTACGTCTACAAAGTAAACATAGTCTCCCCAACCACCAGCAGCATTAATAACTTCTATAACTCCGTCATTACCTATACAAGTTACTGGTGTAACTTCTGTAGCAGCTGTTATTGCAGCACTAGGACCAGCAATAGTAAATGCCTGTGTATACGTACATCTAGGATCTGGAGTTTGTTGTACTTCTATGTAGTAACTACCAGCTACTAAACTATTAACAACAAAGTTTCCATCTAAGTCAGAGGCTAAAGCTTGTACAACATTATTTGTTACAGCATCATACACGGTAAATGTCACACCATTAGCATAAGTAACATTAGCATCATCATGTAAATTAAATTCAACACTACCATCATTACCACCAAAACAAATTACATTGCTTAATACAGTTGCATCTAATTCTAATACATCTGGACTAGTTATAGTTTCTGATGTTGTTATAACACAACCAGTATCTGTATGCCTTACTAAGAAATTGTGAGTACCAACATCTAAACCACCAAAAACATTTGAAGGTTGCCATGTTGTTCCGTTATCAATACTATACTCAAATTTAGAAGTATCATTTGTATTTGATGTAGCAGTAATAGTTATTTCACCATCTGTACCAGGATCACAAGTAATATCACCTGTAATTGCAGCAGAAGCTGTTAACAATTCATCATAAGGAGCAATATCTGCTTCTATTGTGCCAACACAACCTTTATCATCATATACATTAATAGTATAAGAACCACCAGCAGTATTAGTTTCTATATAAACGTTATTAGAACCAGATTGTACAACAGTATCATCACTAATTGCAGGTGTGCTGTTATCATTTATAAATTCATAAATAACATAAGTATTGCTACCACCAGTAATATTAGCAGCAGTATTATCTATAGTAATGCTAGCATTATTATTAGTGTTACCACTTGTAGGCGTACAACCAAACTCTACAACATCTGCATCTACTATTATAATAGGGTTTGGTTCACTAATTACAATATTAGTAATATCTGTTGTACAACCATTTGTACCTGTTGCAGTTACTGTATATGTATTAGGAGGTAAGTCTGAGAATGTGCTTGTAGCAGCATCAAAAGTACCAGCTAAAGGTGTAATTGTATACGTTAATGGATTAATTCCATTATCTGTTTGGTATAAAGTTATAGTACCATCATCTGCACTATTACAAGTAACATCTGTAAATGTATGTGTAAATATTGGGGTTACGGCATCTTCTACAACAATATTAAATACTGTTGGAGGACAAGATGGAGTATTGTTATCATATACTGATACTATATAAGTACCAGATACAGTTGCATCATTCCAAACATCAGCATTTGAAGGTAAGGGTAAATTAGTTCTTGGTAAGTCATTAGTACCAGGACCATCAATTTCATATGCATAAGAACCAGAACCATCAAAAGCAGTGATTGTAATTTCTGCATTTGGCGTTGCAGAACAGTCTAATAATTTAGTTACTGCTGCAGTAGCTTGAAATTTAGGATAAATTGTAAACGTTTCTGTTTCTCCACAACCATTTAAATCTTTTATTTCTACTGTTTGTGCAGCACCTGAACTTAGTCCAGTTATAGTATACTCACCAGCTGTAAATGTAATATTTTGGAAAGCAGCACCATTAACACTTAAAGAATATGGTGTTGTACTTGGAGTGTCTAAAGTTACTAATACTTCATAATCACCTTCTGCCACACATTCATCAACTAATGATAAAGATATTTCTGGAGAAACATCAGTTGGTACAAAAATAGATTCTGTTTGTATACAACCATATGCATCTTTAATATACACATCATAAGTACCACCTTCTACATTAAATACATTTACTGACGAACCAGCCCATGTAGTTAAAGTTGGAGCGGTAGCTCCTGTTGGTAAAATTTGATATTCATAAGGACCTGTACCATATTGACCACTAGCAGTTATTACACCGGCATTTGTGTTACAATTATCATTTTTAGTTAGAGTTAAATCTATCTCTAATAAATTAACAGATTCACGTATGGTAAATTCGCCACCATAAACAGTACAACCATTAAACGGACCACCAACTTCAGATAGTAATAAGTAATATTCACCAGGAGGTAACGTTGCAAAATTAGATACAGTCACTGCAGTTACTGGTCCAGAAACTGGAGTTGAACCAGTAACAGGAGTAGGTGTTATCTGTGCGTTAGATTGCTTATAAAAAATTTCATAATCTACTGCTGTTGCTGCGGCATCATAATTATCAAAAGTAAAAGATATATTACCATCGTTAGAACCTGTACACGTTACGTTAGCTACAACATCTAAAGTAGCTACCATATTAGAAGGGCTATCTATAGGTGTCGCTGCAGTTTCAAAATAATAACAATTAGTTGTTAAGTCATGTACAACAAAAGTATACGTTATACCAGGTGTTAAATATACACCATTAGCTGTTTGAGAGAATGTAATAATACTACCTCCCGCTGTATCTGGAGCATAGTAAGTTGATGTATAAGGAGAGTTAAAATCTTCTAAAATTCCAAATTCATAATTACCACTACCAACCAATGCAGAAACTTCTACAATTGCTGTACCACCATCTGCACAATTAGCTGTAGATGTGCTTACATCTATATCTAAATCATCTGGTGGAGATGATATAACTTGTGTTGTAAAAGCAGAACAACCATTAGCATCAACAATATCTACTTCATAAATACCAAAAGTTAAAATATCAAAAGTATGGTCTCTTGTAGTTGCTGTCGTTGTATATGTTTGTGGTGCAATACCATTATTTGCAGTTAATATGTATGTATATTCTGCAGTACCACCACTAGTATTTGTTATTGTAATAGAACCAGGGTTTGTAATACCACCAGTTGTATCACATGTTATTGGTTGGCTATTTACTGTATAATTTATTACTGCTGGTTCATTAATTGTTGTTGTTTCTGTTGTTACACAACCTTTAGAATCTGTAACAGTTATAGTATAATCACCGGCTGTTAAACCAGATGTTTGTGTACCGTAATCTTGTGTTGTAGTTGTATTTAATACGTTTATAGTGTAAGGAGCTAAACCAACACTAGTATCTATTATAATATCTAAACTACCAGAATCGTCTCCGTTACATGTTAAATGTGTTGGTGTTACACTTGTTATAACAGGCAATACTGCTGGTGAAACCGTTACACCATTTGTAATGTAGGTACAAGCAACAGGAGTTGTATTATCTGTTACTCTAAAAAAGTATGTACCATCTGTATCTGTAGTAAAGTTATTTCCTGTAAAGTTTGTAACATTCCAAGGCCCAGAATTAGTAGTAGACCATTCATAAGTATACGTACCAGAACCTCCAGTAACATTTACATCTATTGATGCATCTATTAAACAGGTTAAATCGTTATTTAAAACTGTTGTAGCTCTTAAAGTAGGATTTAAAACAACCGTTTCTTGTACGCCAACGCAACCATAGCCATCTTTAACGTCTATTGTGTAAGTACCGTTTGCTAAATTAGTAAAAGTATATGTTGTTGCAGTTGCTGGAGTTGGAGTAATCCAAGCACCACCGTTAATGCTAAACTGGAAGTTTTCATTCCCAGGAATAGATGTAACATCTACTTGTATTTCTCCATCATTTGCACCAGAGTAACACGCTGTTGGCGTTACTGTAAAAGTTGGTACCTCTGGAGTAGTAACAGTTACTGCAGGTGTAATTGCATTAGTACATAAGTTATCATCCTGTACTCTTACAATATAATTTTCATTAGCTGCATTTGCAGGTACATCTGTAAATATTGCAGAAGTTTGATATGCTCTAAAAACAGTATAACTTGTTGTTACTGTATTGTATATTTCTAATTGATAGTTATAAGTTGGTGTACCACCATTTGCAACAGCAGTAATTGTAGCACCTGTATTATTACATGTAAATTCATCTGTTATAGATGCAGTAGCAGTAACTTCTGTTGGTTCAGTTAATTCTTGTGTTAACGGAATACTACATGCATTATCATCAACATCTCTAACTTCAATAGTATAGTTTTGTGCAGTTAAACCAGTTACGGTTTGCGAACTTGTAAAAGGGCCAAAATAAGTTGCACCACCATCTAAAGTATATTCAAATCCGCCAGCGCCAAAATTAGAAGCATTAATAACAAATTCACCATCATTACCACCAAAACAAGAGATGTTTTTAGGGTTTGTAATGTTTGCTGTAAAAGCTTTACCTGCTTCAACTAAAACGTCAAAAGTTACAGAAGAAGAACAAACTTCTGGAAATTGAAACGCTTGTATATCATCTATAGCAATATCATTACCATCAACAACAGCAGAATTTGTACGTATAACAATATCTAGGTTTGTATTAGCACCAGGATTTAATGTTACTGTATAATTATGCCAATCATTAGCATTATTATTTTTAGGAATATTACCTGTAGATACACTATTAATTACTGTACCACCAGCATCTACTAATTCTATTTCTATTGTTGGATCACCACCACTTTCACCGGTTCTTAATAAGTTGTATGCCCAAGTAGATATTGTAATATCTCTATTTGGTATAACCTCTATACCTCTTTTAGCATATACAATACCACCAACACCAGCTACACCACCAACGTTTATTGCTAAAAATCTTCCATTAGCATTACCTGTATGGTCGTTAGGACTTCTCCAAGTACTAAATGGTGAAGCTATTGCTTGTGTAACCGAGTATTCACCATCATTAATTCTTGTATGTACTCCTGGGTCACAAGGTCTTACTGTACCATCTTGCGGTTCATAACAGTATAAAGGATCTATTTGTGTTATTGATGTATTTGCACCAACGCCAAAATCTTCTGATAATAAATTACTTGGTGTAGGAGTTGCATTTGAAGTATAATCTACTCTAATTGTATGTGTGCCAGCTGCTACATCTGTAAATACATTACTTGTATTATCTGGTGTGTTAAATGAACCATTTATAGAGTATACATAATCAAAATCTGTACTACTTGGTGTTACTGTAATTTCGCCAAGACCCTCACAATCATAAGAAATAGACGGAGCAAATGTAGGTGCTTCAGGAGCAGAGTCTACAGTTACTGTCATTTCAAATGTACATAAATTAGCATCTCTAATATATAATGTATGTGTACCTGGTAATAAGTTAGATATTGAGTTTGTACTGTAATTAACACCACCATCAAAACTATATTCATATGCAGGGGTACCACCTTGTGCATTTGTAATTCTAACTTCAGCACCAGTTGTTGGGTTACACTCATATAAAGCTGTTACTGCTGCAGAAGCAGATAAAGTAAAAGGTTCTGTTATGGTATGTGTATCTGTTATTTCACAGTTATTTGCATCCCTAACTACAATGTTGTAGCTATTTGCAGGTAAGTTATTAAATGTATTTGTTGGTACAAATGTTGCACCACCATCTATACTGTATTGGTAAGGAGCTTCTCCACCACCAGCAGTAATTGTTATTGTAGATTGTGCTTCACCACTACAAAGTATGTCTGTACTTGCAGTAGAAACTGTTAATATAGGATCTTGTGCAATATTTAAATTGTACATAGCCTCACAAAAAGTTCCTGTTCCATTATTATCACGTACATAAACGTCATAATCACCAGCACCAGTTGTTACAGTTCTAGGATTAGTATTAGTAAAGTCTGTTGCTGCAGGAGTATCTCCGTCTGCAACAATTGCAAATACATAATCTGTACCGCTACCACCTGCAGGAGTAATAGTTACTATTGCATCTGTACCACAAGCAGTAATATTATCTGCAGAAGCAGTTACTGTTAATTCTGGATTTACTGTAATAGAAGCTGTTCCTGTACAGTTATTACCGTCTATAACATCTATAGTATATGTTCCTGGATTTAAGCCAGAGAACACGTTATTTGTGCTGTAAGCACCACCATTTATTCTATATTGATAAGTACCATCTCCGCCAGCTGTAACATTTGCTGTAAGTTCTAGTCCTGCTGCAGCCACAAAGCAATCGTTATTTGGAACAATTTCTAAGGTAGGAGCTATTGAAGCATCTAAATCAAAACTTGAAGTAACAATACAACCATTAGCATCTTCTACACTAACATTAAAAGTACCTGTTTGGTTTAAGTTATTAAACGTACCAGTACCATTGGTAAATGTAGTTGTAGCATCTGGGTATGTAATTGTAAAACTGTTACTACCCCAACCACCAGTAGCAGTTAATGTAACACTACCATCTGTAGTACATGTTGGTTGTGATTCTACAACATTTAACGCTAAAGCTGCTGTAGGAGCATTTATAATAACATCTGCGGTTGCAGTACAATTAGTTTCTGTATCTGTTACAGTAATTGTATATGTACCATTATCTAAATTATTTAAAGAAATAACAGCATCATTTACTGTAGTACCTGCTGGTACAGCTGTTGGTCCTGTTATGGTATAATTGTATGTAGAATTAAAACCAGATACTGTAAATTCTGCTTCACCATCTGTGTCATCAAAACAAGAAATATTACTAACTAATTTTCCAGTTACCGATATTGGGTCTACTGGTCTAATTGTAAAGCTTTCTTCATATTCACATCCTTTATCATCAGTTACTCTAAATGTATATGTGTCTGGATCTAAATTATTAAATGTTGCTGTGTTTCCCGTTGTGCTTGTAGCCGCTACTGCTGCCGGAGCAATAATTTGAAAAACATAAGGAGCATTACCATTTGCAACTGTTACTGTAACATTTGATGTTTGTGTAGGACAGTTAGGAGCAGTTGCTGTAAAGTCTAAATCTGTAGGCGGATTTAATGCATCTATAACAATTTCATTAGTAACAAACGTACATAAATTAGCATCTCTAATAGTAATAGTATAACTACCATTAGTTAGGTTTGCAAATGTGTCTGCACCTACTCCGGTATTAAAGTTAACACCATCTATACTATATGCATAAGGAGCAGCACCACCAGTTACATTTTGTACCTGTATTGTTGCTTCTTGTAAACATGTATAATCATCAACTAAAACAGCATCACCCGTTACACCATCTACTTGGCCACCTATTGTAAAAGGTTCATCAAAATCACAAGATGTGCCACCAATAGTTTGTGTAATTGTTAGTACATAATTTCCTTGTGGTAATGATGTAAAGTTTCCAGAATTGTTAATGCTTGTTGTTGTACCATCTGGATACAATAGGCTGTAAGATAAAGTATATCCGTTACTATTTGTAACGTTTATGTTATACGTACCATCTTCTGCACCAAAACATTTTTCGTCTTCTATAATTGGTGTGTAAACTATTGCAGGTGCAATATCTACAGTAGCCTCATTTGTAATTATATAACAATTGTTACTACCAACAACTATAAATTCATAAGTACCAGCATCTGCATCACTAAAGTAAAAGTCTTCTGTTGTTTGGTATGCACTTGCAGGAATATCGCTTATAGAAAAAGGAGCAGAATATAAATCTACACCATCTTTACTCCATATTGCATAGCTGTATGATGGATTAGCAACACCACCAGTAGCATTTACAGAGATAATACCATCTGTACAGTCTATAGATTTTGTTGTTAAAGCTGTACCTGCTAAATCAGATACATCGTTTATAGTTACTTCTCTAGTTAATGTACAACCATCATCAGTTCTTACAGTAACATCATAAACACCATCGTTTAGATCTGTAAAAGTATAGTCATTATCATTAGTAGGTCCAAAAGTGTCTACCTCTATTCCTCCTTGAGATATAGAAAAATAGTACTGTGGTTCTACATCTTCAGCAGAAATTCTAATTTCTCCTAAGCCGTTACAATCAGTATCTTTTGTTGTAATGTTTACAACATAATCTCTTCTTAAAACACCTATATCTTCCAGTCTAAAAACACAACCATCTACAACACCTTGCTGACGCATTTCTATTGTGTATGCTCCGTTATTTGTTATAGGAAAAACAGGACCATTATTAGCACTGTAAGGAACAAGAATAGTACCTGTTGCTGCATCTAATAATTGGAAATCGTAATTTGCTGGTACATTGGTAACACTAATGCTACCATCTGTAGTACAAATAATATCTTTTACTGTTGCTCTAGGATCTAAATCGTTTTTAAATACGTTAAAATAGAACCTCGTAAAACAACCATTTAAATAGTTAATTACTACTCTATATTGTCCTTCATCTTCTGCATTAAAAGTTTGGCCTGTTGCTACTTGGCTCCAAGTACATGTACCATTTTTGTTTGCACAATCTTCTACAGAAGCTGTACAACTACCCTCGTCTAATTTTTCCCATTGTATGCTTGTAGCATCAGGAATGTTAATATTTATAGGTTCTATATCATTTAAACCACATAAAAATATTTTTGGTAACGGGTCACCATCAATAGGACAAGTAGTTACTTCACCATCAACAGTGTTAGAAGTATCGTTTATTAAATCTATTATTGGGTTTGTTTGTGTTGTTCCAAAGCGTGTTACAGTTATAATTTCTTGAAAACCTTTACAAGGATCTGCAATTATTTTATCAACTATATAAACACCTATGTCATCTACAACCAATGTACTTAAATCACCATCTGGGTTACCATCATTAATAACAGTATCTCCACCGTCTATAACACCGTTTCCGTTTTCATCTTTGTACCAAACATAATCATCAAAACCATCACCTGAGTCTAATATAGCATCTGCGCCACAAATTTCTACATTTCTACTATAGTCACAGCTTTCTAAATCATCTAATAAAAAGTTTGTTGCACCAGGAGTTGTAAATCCACAAGTATCAAAATCTGTAACACTTGGGTCATCTGTTATTTCATTATCATTTATAACACCTCTGTACGTAGAGTATGCTAAGTTTTGTATTAGATCTGAACAAGCATCTATAAAATCAAAACAATTTTCTGCTACTCGTACACGCATACGTATAGTTTCTAATGGTCCGCCTTGTACTACTAAGTTATTTGGAATAGAAAAAATAACCTCTCTAGTTGCTGGGTCATATGTGTATGTAACACCAGTTGGCATTGTAATGTTAGTCTCATCTAAGGTTACGTTTACAGGTAAAACATCTTTAATTGTATACCTGTCACCATCATCATTACCAACATTTTGGAATGATAAAACATAGTCTAAAACTTGACCTAAATTTACGCCTTGACCAGTAATATCTGTACCACCAATATCCTCTACCCTTTTGGCTAAGTGCATTTGTGGTTCTATAATTTCTACATCAAAAGATGTAAAGAAAATGTCGTACTTATCTTGTGCAGAGCTGGCTCTTAATATAGCACTTGTTTCATCATTAGGGATGGTAGACCAACCTGTATTAGGTATTGTAAAAAGGTCTGCATCCCAACCTAATGTATTTATACTATTGGGGTTACGAGTAGTTACGATATTGTTTTCAAAAGTGACATTACTGTCAAAAAAGTTATTTGTTTTATTAGGATTAGTTCCAAACCTGTTTGTACCCAAAGGAGTATAAGTAGGTCTTCCACTTGCTTTAATAGATAAACCATCTCCTCCTAAACTATTATCTCCTTCTAATGTGCTAACCCCTAACCTTGCATTTACAGGGAAAGGCGCTGGTAATGTTGTAAATCCTGAAATAGGAATATCTACAGACTCTCCGGATTTAATACCTGCATAACCATCAAAAGTAGTAATATATTTACCTGGATATGTTGGGTTTTCATAAACAACAACCATTGTCCATCCACCAGAATATCCACCAGAACCAGCTGGAGCGTCTCCAAGGCTAGCTCTTATATTTGCTACAGTATATTCACCATTAGGGTCTGTTAAACCTGCTACTATTGATGTGATGTCTTTATAACTTGCATAAGGACTATAATATCCAAAATCTGAGTCTCCATAACCATCAAAAAGAATTTCGTCTGCAGAGATATTTACATAACTACCTCCTGGTGTTTTAAATTTTATATTTCCAATATTACTTCTATCAGGGTCTCCATAAACTGCAGACCAGTATAAACCAGCATACCTAACTCTAGAACAACTAGCGTCAGGTACTGTTAACTCTGCACTACTAGAGCTAAATGTAGATGGGTCACCATCTATATCTATGTATTGCATTGTCCAATTATCATTAGCCGTGGAGCTACTTCCTGTTTGGTTATATGGATCGTTTGCTACTTTTGGATCTGACACATATGTATAACCAGACCACCAATTACCTACCCAATAACCTTCATCACCTTCACGGTTAACAATGTTATTGGCTACAATAGTTAAGTCTCCGCGGATACTATTATCATACCTTGGTTCAAAATTGTTTTTAACTTGACTAGATCCTAAATGGGATATTGCTAAAACAATAATTATTAAAAATGATTTTAAAAACTTATTCATTAGGTTGAACGTTTTTAGTGTTTGTTGGTGAGTAATTAATTTGAGTTGAGTTGTCATTCTTTATACTGTCATTGAATTTTACAGTATACTTATCGGTATTTTTTGTGTTTGCCAATGCTATACATGTAAGCAATAGTGCACAAAAAAGTATTATTTTAGAGAATATCTTATCCATTACGCTATGTTGTTTTGAGTTACTCTCATAATCCACATACGATCTTGGTAAGAGCTATTAATATTAGAATAGTAAGACAGTAAAGCATTGTTCCAAGTACCGTGCTTTTTTAAGTATACATACCTGTAGTTGTTTTCTGGGTTTATAAAATAGCTAGCATGTAAGCCTTGCTTATTTAATAACCTTACAAAATTGTTTGCGTTTTTAGCACTTGCAAATACGTTAGCAATAATGTAATAACCAGAATCTACACCGTTGAATTTTACAACTTGTGGCGTTGGAAAAGCACCTGCAACATTGTCTTTTTGTACAGGATTTCTAAACTTAGGATTGTCATTACTGTACTTATCCCTTGTTAATGTTTTAGTTTTATCTTGCGTTGTACCCGCATAAGCAGTATTGTTATATCTACTATCTGTATTGGTACCATTATCTACATTCATTATCCACATATCATAACTATATGCACCATTAAGTTGCGAGTTATGTGCTGCTTCTGCTTCTTTCCAAGTATCATATCTTTCTAGGTACACATACTTAAGTCCTGTTTTTGGATCTTTAATATAATCTGCAGAAAGTCCGTTGTCTTCTAAATCTTTTATAAATTTATTTAAGTAACCTTGACCCTTGTAAACATTAGCAATTACGTAGTAACCCTCTTCTACACCATCTAAGTTTTTAAACTTTCTTCTTTTTATTGATGAAGCCGTTTTTTTAACAGCAGTAGAAGTAGTATTGTTAGCAATTGCACTATTTGTGGTAGTTGCATCTTTAACAACAGCTGAATTTTTTACAGCAGTGTCAGGATTATTGTTAGCTGTATTTTGGTAACCAGAAGTTGAGGTATTAGGTGTAACAACATCAGTTGCATCTTTTACTATACCATTTGGTTTATTATTTGAGTTTTCTGCAACTGCATTATCATCATTATTAATGAAATACATTTTTTTAGCCTTTTCTTCTAAGTCAGGCCTTGTACCTTTAGTTTCACTACGTACCATACGTAACACTCTTTCAAACCTTGTTTCTAGATCTCTTTGTCTGTTTACTTCTAAAGAATCTTGTCTATACATTAGCTCTGCCAATACCTGATCGTTTTCTGCTAATCGATTTTTAAGTTCTTCAAATTTTTCAGATTCTAATTCTTCCTCTAGGTTTGTATCTTCTTCATTAAAAGCTAATTCATCATCACTATCATCTTCTAACATTACTCTATCTTCAGTTAAATTAGGAGTAAAAGAATATGCTACAGATATTTCATGAGTAACACCAAAGTTATCTAGATCTCCAGAGATACCTTTTTCCATAGTATATCCTAACGATAATCTTTTGTTTAGATTAAAACCTAAACCTGCAGCGGCACCATAATGGTCATCATAACCAACTTGGGCCCATCCAAGTTTAGGTAAATCTAATATTAGGCTACCTCCAAGTACAATATCTTCTTGACCAGCTTTACGTACTCTAGCCAAAGGCATTAATCTACCTTGTTCTAAAATACCAGATGTTTTATCAAATTGATGTGTGTACTGTAAGTGACCAGAGAATGTTTTATCTGCAAATTCTGTTATAGATTCGCTTGTTTTAAGATTGTAATCAAATAAGTTTTCTGCATATAAACCAATATCAAATTTGTCATAAGACAAGTTAACACCAGGCTGAAACTGTAATAAATTGTCTCTTTGACCTGTTAAAAACGGATCGTCTGGATCGGCAGCATTTACTCTACTTTTATCTAAACCACTTGCGTAGTATGACATATTAGCTCCAAAAGTAAAATTACTTTTATCACTAAGTTTTACACCATAAGCATAGTTGGCTAATACACCATAGTTTGTTAAGGTACCAGCAGTTTGCTGGTATATACTTAGACCTAAACCTGTACGATCGTTAACACGACCACTATAACTTAAAAAGTAATTTTGATTATTATCTGTAAACTGTACCGATTGGTTTCTATGTAATAAGTTTATGTACGACTTGTCTTCCCTTACCGTTGAAAACGTAGGGTTTATTAAGAACCTATTGTATTTTAAAAGGTTCTGCGATGGAACATCGTATGATAGGTATGGATTAACCTCTTGGGCACTAACATTGGTTAGCACCATCACTAATAATAGACAGTATATGTACTTAAACTTAAACATTTTATGATTATCTTATGATTGTTATAGTCCCTTGTTTTTGACCACCTTTGTCATCAAGAATCTTATAATAAAAAACCATATTTTGCTTAGGGAAACTCATAGTTGAAGTTGGCCAATTGTTCTTGTAGCCTTTTTCATTTAAAATTTCTTCACCGTTACTATTGTAAATAATAACAGTTGCATTGGGGTTATTAGAATAAGAATTTGGTAGTATCCATAGGTCATTTTTACCATCACCGTTTGGAGTAACTACATTAGGAACATTAAAAGTATCTTTGTATGAGACTGTAAATTGTTTTATAACTTCACAGTCGTCTATTTTTGCTATAAGCGTGTAAGTACCTTCTGCTGTTAAACTAACAGTTGCACTTGTGCTTAATTCTACATTAGCTGCATCTAACCACTGGTAACTTGTACCACCGCTTGCAGATATTGTTTTAGTTTGTCCTTCTACAAGAATAACTGGATCACTGCTGTCTAGTGTAATTAAATCTTCATTTAATGGAGAAATAACAACTTCGTTAGAACGTAACGGACAGCCATTTTTTAGTACTTCTAGAACAAAAGTTCCTGTTTCTGTACTATTTAAAGTTTCATCTGTAGTATTAAAGCTAACACCATCTTTATACCAAGTAAATGTTTCACCTGCTAAAGTTGTTGTAGTACTTATAACTACCGGGTTGCTTGGGTTACAAAAAGTAGCACTACTTGCTGCAATTGTAACTGTTTCTGACGTTAATAATACTACACCTAATGTATTAGAATCTGTAGCACTATAACCACTAATACTAGCGTTTAGTGTGTAATCTCCGTTAGTTGTAATATCAGATAAAGAAATTGAGTTACTTGTTTCACCAGAAACAGCTACACTATTCTTTTTCCATTGGTATGTAAATTCATTTTTTAAATCTGCTGTAACATCTGTTTTTGTTCCATCTGCTGCAACAGCTTCAATTGTTTTTACATCTAATGTTGTTGTTGTATTTTGGCAGTCTGTGTAAGCAGCTGTATAATCTATTTCTATGTTAAAAGAAGCTGGACTTACTACTGTTGTTTTGTCAGAATCTATAGTAAATGGGCAACTACCTCCATTGTCTGTAATACGTGCAAAATATTCTCCTGCACTATTAACTACTAGCGTATTTGTTGTTTCACCGCTAATTACTGTACCGTCTTTGTACCAAGCATAAGTAACAGCACTACTGCTACTAGTTACTTGTAATGTTTTTGTTTTAGTTGGTAAAATAACAAGGTTAGCCTCATTATCTCTAGTTAAAGTAACATTAGATGCTGTAGTAATAGAAACTGTTGCAGAGCGCTCTAAACAAGCTCCTGTACCACTAATTTCTACTGCATAGTTACCTTCAAAGCCTGCAGATGAACCATCTACTGTATATGTGTGGTTATCTACGGTTGGGCTAGTAATAGCAACATCGTCTTTATACCAAACATACGTTAATCCTTGTCCAGATATATTTGCTGTTAGTGTTTCTGTTTCTGTAGAGCAAAGGCTTGTTTTACTTGGTGTATTTAATGCTACACCTAAGCTTGTACCTGTTGTAACCTCTATAATGTTAGAGTCTGTACTTGCAGAACCAGAACAAATTGTTCCATAGTCTATTTGTACAGAATACATACCTGCTTGTGTTGTTGTTAAAGAAGGTCCTTTTTCTGATAATAATGTACCGCTTCTATACCAGTTGTATAAATAAGTACTGGCGTTTGGTACATTATGTGGAGCCATAGTTATTGCTGTCCCGTCGCAAACTTCTATTGTTCCGCCAGATGGTATGTTGCCATTTCCATCTTGACTCATTAGTATTGGCGAGTTAAAGTCTACATAGTACATAGAATAAGGCCCTGCTGTTGGACTCACTTTTTCTGGACTTGTACTTTTTACTCGTATTTTGTAGTTCTCACCTCTAGTATCTGTAGGTAAGGCAAACTGAATGTTAAAATCATAATTAGCATTCTTATCATCTAATGTAGCAAGTGCTACAGGGCTACCAAAGTTACCGTTGGCATCAGATAATTCTAAAATAAATTTGTTGTCGCTGTTTACAGCTGGGGCATTAATCCAGGTAAAATTTACCCAGTAAGAGTTAAATCCGGAAGACGCACAAGCGGCAGTCCATCCGCTAGAACCACCACCGCTTGGGTCGGCAATGGGCTCTGGAGCATTTAAAATTTGGGCAGTTGTTGTTACCGAAAAGGTAAATAACAATAAAAGTACCAAAAGAGATGTAGTAGGTGTTGTTCTCATGACATGATTTTTTTTGTAACTATTTTATTGTCTGGGGACATAGTTAGTTAGATTAAACGTTTAAAATTTTTGCAAACATTTTAACGCGTGTGCGAAATTTGCTTTAACAAATATGGTTGTTTATAACTTGTTCATAAATTTATTGTTGTAGTAGTATTTAAATCTGTTGTGAAAATGGCATTATTGTATGGTGACCGAATTTTTAACCGCCATAATTAATCTTATTTTGTACCTTTACTGCTTAATTTTATCCTATGAATGAAGGCGAAAAATCATTAAATTTTATAGAGCACATTATCGAGGAAGACCTGAAAAACGGTTTCTCAAAAGAGAATTTACGTTTTCGTTTTCCACCAGAACCTAATGGGTACTTACATATAGGACACGCAAGTTCTATTTGTTTAAATTTTGGTCTTGGTTTGCGTTATAATGCACCTGTAAATCTGCGTTTTGACGATACAAACCCAGCTAAAGAAGAACAAGAATATGTAGACGCAATTAAGAAAGATGTTACCTGGTTAGGCTTTAAATGGGAGCAGGAGTGCTTTGCATCAGATTATTTTCAGAAGTTGTATGATTGGGCAATTTTTCTTATAAAGCAAAATAAAGCATATGTAGACAGTCAGTCCTCTGATGCTATGGCTCAACAAAAGGGAACACCTACAACTCCTGGTGTTGCTAGTCCTTTTAGAGACAGGTCTGTAGAAGAAAATCTAGACCTTTTTAACCGTATGAAAAATGGCGAGTTTAAAGAAGGAGAACACGTTTTGCGTGCTAAAATAGATATGAGTTCTTCTAATATGCTAATGAGAGATCCTCTTATGTATCGTATTTTACATAAAGCGCATCACAGGACTAATACAGATTGGTGTATTTATCCTATGTATGATTGGACTCATGGAGAAAGTGATTATTTAGAGCAAGTTTCTCACTCTTTTTGTACACTAGAATTTGCTATGCATAGAGAGTTATATGACTGGTTTTTAGACCAAGTTTATGATGCTGAAAAAACAAGACCTAAACAAAGAGAATTTGCCAGACGTAACTTAAGTCATACCATAGTTAGTAAAAGAAAATTACTAAAACTGGTAGAAGAAGGAGTTGTAAAATCTTGGGATGACCCACGTATGCCTACTATTTCTGGTATGCGAAGAAGAGGGTATACACCAGAATCTATCCGTAATTTTGTAGATACTATAGGTATTGCAAAAAGGGATAACCTTATAGATGTGTCTTTATTAGAGTTTCATGTACGTGAGCACTTAAATAAAATTACAACTAGAGTTATGGGTGTTCTAGATCCTGTAAAAGTGGTTATTACCAATTATCCAGAAGGACAAGAAGAGTGGTTAGACATAGAAAATAATCCTGAGGATGCTGATTCTGGCAGTAGAAAAATACCTTTTTCTAGAGAAATTTATATTGAAAAAGAGGACTTTAGAGAAGAAGCTAACAAAAAATTCTTTAGACTAAAACTTGGTAAAGAGGTACGTTTAAAGGGAGCTTACATAATAAAGGCAGAATCTTGCACAAAAGATACCGATGGGAATATTACTGAAATTCAATGTACGTATGATACTTTAAGTAAAAGTGGAAGTGGCACTGAAGAAAGTTTACGAAAAGTAAAAGGAACATTACATTGGGTTTCTGTAAAACACGCTATAGAATCTGAAGTTAGATTGTATGATAGGTTGTTTACAGATGAAAGTCCGGATACCCATAAAGAAAAAGATTTTATGGAATTTGTAAATCCTAATGCTTTACAAGTAATTAAAGGATTTGTAGAACCAAGTTTAAAAGAAGCAAAAATTGGTGACCGTTTTCAATTTCAAAGAATAGGTTATTTTAATATTGATACGGATAGTACTCAAGAAAATTTAGTTTTTAATAAAACAGTTGGTTTAAGAGATTCTTGGGCAAAAATTGCAGAAAAGAAGTAGTATAAGTTTTACTGATACTAATTAAAAACTAATTGGTATTTTCTATTAAAAACGGCTTGTTTTAAGCGTTTTTAATGGACTTTTAAAAAGGCTTAAACTATTTATATGACTTGCTTATTAAAGTTTTAAAATTGATATTTAAAATGATTTTTAGCCTTTGAGGAGGTCATTTTTTATAAGTTTTGCTTTAACAAACAATATTTAGCATTGTAACATAAAAAAATCCGATAGAAATATAATTTTCTATCGGATTTTCTGATTTAAGTGCCTTGCTTAAAAAATTAATCTTTTTTAGGTTGATCTAATTTTTTGGGCTTAGGATTATTGTTTGCTTTTTTCATATTTTCACCAATCATGTTACTTGCTGTAAATGATGCAACCATATCATTTAACATTTGGCTACCAGCTTGTGGTGAGTTTGGTAATAGTATTAAATTACTATTTGTTTCTTGTCCTATAGATTGTAAAGTATCATAATGCTGAGTTACAACAATTAGGGCAGAAGCTTCTTGAGAATTTATACCAACTTTATTTAATACTTCTACAGATTCTTCTAATCCACGAGCAATTTCTCTACGTTGGTCTGCAATACCTTGACCTTGTAAACGCTTACTTTCTGCTTCAGCTTTTGCTTTTTCTACAATTAAAATACGTGCAGCATCACCTTCATATTGTGCAGCAGTTTTTTCTCTGTCTGCAGCATTAATACGGTTCATCGCAATTTTTACTTGCGGATCCGGATCAATATCAGTTACTAAGGTTCTAATTATATCAAAACCATAATCCATCATAGCATCATTCAATTCAGCTTTTACAGCCAATGCAATATCATCTTTTTTAACAAAAACGTCATCTAATTTCATTTTTGGAACTTCAGCACGTACAACATCAAATACATAAGATGTTATTTGGTCATGAGGATAATCTAATTTATAAAATGCATCATACACTTTATCTTTTATTACTTTGTATTGTACAGAAACTTTTAATTTCACAAATACATCGTCTAAAGTTTTTGTTTCAATAATTACATCTAACTGCTGAATTTTTAAACTTAGTCTTCCTGCTATTCTTTGTATAAATGGTATTTTAAAGTGTAGACCAGATTGTCTAATACTACTAAATTTACCAAATGTTTCAATAATAGCAGCACTTTGTTGTTTAACAGAGAAAGCTGCAGAAAAAATAACAAATACCAAAAATACGATCATTGGTATGTATAAATAATCTCCCATAATTTTTTTAAGTTTTAGGTTTATGTTTTAAATGTACAAATACTGCACATATATATGTAGATAAAATAGGGGATATGTTACATTTTTATAAAAAAAAAGCTACAAACGCATAATTACGTTTGTAGCTTTTAGTAAATGTTATGTAGATTATGCTAATTTTTCAATAGCATTTTTTATTCTTTTAATAGTTTCTTCTTTACCTAACATCTCAATAATATCAAATACGTGTGGCCCTTTCATGTCACCAACCAATACCAATCTAAAAGGAGGCATTACTTTACCAAAAGATAATTCCTTATCTGTAATCCATTGTTTTACAATTGTTTCTGTATTGCTAGAACTAAAGTCTGTTATTGATTCTAAAACATATACCAATTGGTTTAAAATGTCTGGAGTACCTTCTTTCCATTGTTTCTTAACCCCTTTTTCTGCATATTCTGTTGGAGCAATGTAAAAGTAATCTGCTAAATCCCATATGTCATTTACAAAAGTTGCTCTCTCTTTTAGTAAACCTACCAAACGCTCAACAGTTTCTTGTTTTGCTAACGGGTGAGTTTCTTGTACATGACCTAAAATAGTAGGCATTAATAATGTTGCAATTTCTGCATTATCTTTTGCTTGTAAATACTGTGTATTATACCATTTGGTTTTATCTGGATCAAAACGAGCTCCAGATTTGTTTACACGCTCTAAAGAAAACTCTTTTACAAGCTCTTCTAAACTAAATATTTCTTGTTCAGTTCCTGGATTCCAACCTAGTAGAGCTAAAAAGTTTACAACTGCTTCCGGAAAATATCCTTCTTCTTTATAACCAGTAGACTCGTTCCAAGAAAGCGGAAATACAGGAAAACCTAGCTTTTCTCCATCGCGCTTACTTAATTTTCCTTTACCAACAGGTTTCATAATTAATGGTAAATGAGCAAATTCTGGAGCTTGCCAACCAAATGCATCGTACAATTGTTTGTGTAACGCTAAAGATGGTAGCCATTCTTCACCACGTATTACATGAGAAATTTCCATTAAATGATCATCTACAATATTTGCTAAATGGTATGTTGGCATACCATCACTTTTATAAAGTACTTTATCATCTAACACATTAGTATCTATATTCATAGTGCCACGTATGCTATCTTTTAATTCTAATTTCTCATTTTCAGGAGTCTTAAAACGTATTACAAAAGCCTCATTATTAGCTAGTTTAGCTTCTACTTCTTCTTTAGTTAATGCTAAAGAGTTATTTAATTTTAACCTATTATGCCAGTTGTAAATAAAAGTTTTACCCTCTGCTTCATGGTTTTTTCTATGTTCATCTAAACTCTCAGAACTATCAAAAGCATAGTATGCATTACCATTTTCAATTAATTTATCTGCATATTCTTTATATAAATGCTTACGTTCACTCTGTTTGTAAGGTCCAAATTTACCTTCTTTACCAGGACCTTCATCAAAGCCAATTCCACACCAATTTAAACTGTCAACTATGTACTGTTCAGCACCTTCTACAAAACGATTTTGATCTGTGTCTTCTATACGTAGAATAAAATCACCACCATTTTTTTTAGCAAAAAGGTAATTAAATAATGCGGTGCGCACACCACCAATATGTAAAGGTCCAGTAGGACTAGGAGCAAAACGTACTCTTACTTTAGAACTCATAATTTGTATTTATATGTACAAAGATACAGTTAGTTATTTGTCCTATTAAAGTGTTATACTCACTTTTTAACAATTTTTTTCTATCTTTTTCTTAAACTGTGGGTATCTTGGTATTAAATATTACACATTTTGAATAGTTTAGACCATATTTTACAAAAATTAAGGGCCTTTACTAAGAGGTATTATACCCAAAAATTACTAAAAGGAGTGCTTCTTTTTTTAAGTTTTGGATTGCTTACTTTATTAGTAATACTGGGGCTTGAGTACCTTTTATGGTTTAATTCTACAGGTAGATTATTACTATTAATTGCACTTTTGGGAGTAACTATTTACTTATTATATGCCTATATTTTAACACCGCTGTTTTATTTATTTCAACTTAAAAAGGGAATTACAAACAAAGATGCTTCCTTATTAATAGGTAAACATTTTCCTGAGGTAGGAGATAAGTTGTATAATTTATTAGATTTAGCAGAAGATACCAATTCATCAGAATTATTATTGGCAAGTATTGCTCAACGTTCGCAAAACTTAGATACTGTTCCTTTCGTCAGAGCAATAAATTTTAAAGAAAATTTCAAATACGCCAAGTATTTGGTAGTGCCTATTCTTATTTTACTGCTTGTATGGTTAAGTGGTAATTTAGGTTCTTTATTTGGTTCTTATGATAGAGTTGTTAACTATGAAATGGCTTTTGAAAAACCGGCACCTTTTTCTTTTAATTTGATTAATAATAAGTTAACCGTTTTAAAAGGTGAAAATTTAACACTAAAGCTGACTACTCAGGGTAAAATTAAACCAGAAAATGTAGCTATTGTTGTAGATGGTAAAGAACTTTTTTTACAAGAAAATAATGGCTTTTTTGAGTATACTTTTGTTGCTCCGCAAAACAGTTCTTCTTTTTATTTTAAGGCTAATGATGTAACATCTCAACAGTATAGTTTACAAGTACTTAATGTTCCATTTTTAGAAGATTTTAAAATGGAATTGGTTTATCCTGCTTATACAAATAGAAAGTCCGAAACTATTAAAAGTACTGGAAACGCTACGTTTCCTGAGGGTACAAAGGTTACTTGGAACATAAAAGGAGCACACATTAGTACTATTTCTATAGGATTAAAAGATACTATAATTGGTTTTAATAAAATTGATAATTCTTTTTCTTCTTCAAAAAGAGTTTATAATAGTACAGATTATATAATTAGCACATCTAATGAGAATGTTTCTAATTTTGAAAAATTAGGGTATAAACTTACGGTAATAAAAGATGCTAATCCTATTATACAAGTTAATCAGGTTAAAGATACCCTGAATCCTAATATTTTATACTATTCTGGTACTGCTTCAGACGATTATAAACTGATGAGTATAAAATTAGTTTGTTATCCTGTAGATAAACCAGATAATAAACAAATTATTACTATAAGTACTCCAAAAAGTAATGTAAATCAGTTTTATTATACATTTCCTTCTGGGCTTAATTTAGAGCCTAATACTAATTATAGCTTTTATTTTTCTGCTACAGATAATGATGCTATTCATAATGGTAAAAGTACTAAAAGTCAAGTGTTTAGTACTATGTTGTTAGATCAAGATGCTCTTAAAAATAATGATTTAGAACAGCAACAACAATTGTTAAACAATCTAGATAATTCGTTGGATAGTTTTAAAGAACAAAAAGAAAAATTACAGGAGCTTAATACCAAGCAAAAAGAGAAAGCTGCTTTAAATTATACCGAACAGTCTGAAGTTAAAGACTATTTGCAAAAGCAACAACAGCAAGAGCAGATGATGGAAAAGTTTAGCAAGCAGTTAAAAGAGAATTTGCAAAAGAGTAATACAGACGATAAACAAAATAAATTATTACAAGAAAGGCTACAACGTCAGGAGCAGAAAGCAAAAAAGAATCAAAAATTACTTGAAGAATTAAACAAAGTCGCCGATAAAATCAATAAAGAAGAGTTAACTAAACGCTTAGAAGAGCTTGGAAAAAGTCAAAAAAACAGTGAGCGTAACCTAGAACAGTTGTTAGAATTAACAAAAAAATACTATGTTACAGAGAAATTGGCGCAGTTAGGTCAAGATTTAGAGAAGCTTGCAGAGAAGCAAGAAGCACTTTCTGAACTTAAACAAGATCAAAATTCTGATATAAAAGATCAAGAAAATCTAAATAAAGCCTTTGAAGATTTAACAAAGGAACTTGATGAACTAAAAAAGGACAATCAAAAATTACAAAAACCGCTAGATATTAAGGCTGATAAGAGTAAGCAAGATGATGTAAAACAAGATCAAAATGATGCTTTAGAGGAGTTAAGTAAAGAACAGGGGAGTGTTAATTCTTCTAAATCTGACAGTAAAGCCAGTAATAAAGCCGCTAAAAAACAGAAGTCTGCAGCAGATAAAATGAAGCAAATGAGCAGCCAAATGCAGCAATCTTCATCTGGTGCTAGTGGTGAATCTATTACTGAAGATGCAGAAATGTTGCGTCAAATTCTAGAAAATCTAGTTATTTTTTCTTTTAAACAAGAGCAATTATATGAAGATATAAGCTCTAGAGATACAGATGTTGCAAAGTTTTCTACCACAATTAAACGCCAAAAAGAGTTACGTACTTTGTTTGAGCACGTAGATGATAGTCTTTTTGTATTGTCTTTACGTCAGGCCGAAATATCAGAAAAAGTAAATAAAGATATAACAGAAGTGTTCTATAATATAGATAAATCACTAGAGCAACTTGCAGAAAACAGGTCATATTTAGCTACTGCAAATCAAAAATATGTGCTTAATTCATCTAATAGTTTGGCAGATTTTCTTGCCAATTTGTTAGATAATATGAACCAGAGTATGAAATCTGGTTCCGGCCAAGGCCAAGGAAAAGGAAAAGGTTTTCAACTTCCAGATATTATTAAAGCACAAAATGAACTAAAAAATAAGATGGGTAAACAGGGAGATTCCAAGTCTTCTGAAGGAAAAAAACCTGGTGAAGGTGACAAACCAGGTGGGGAAAAGCCGGGTTCTGATGGAGAAAATGGTAAATCTGGAGAAAAAGGTAAGGAAGGAGAAGGCGGTAAAGAGGGTGAAAAAGGTAAAAATGGAGAAGGAGGTAAGCAAGGATCTCAAGGTAAAAATGGTGAAAAAGATTCTCAAAAAGGATCTGGTGGAACTGGTTTATCCGAGGGTGAATTAAAAGAAATCTATGAGATTTATAAGCAGCAACAAAAAATTAGACAAGAATTAGAACAGCAATTAAAAGATATGATTGCTAAAGAAGATAAGAATTTGGCTAAAAAACTGCTACAACAAATGGAAGATTTTGAAGATGATTTACTTGAAAATGGCATTACTAATAGAACAAAGTCTAAAGTAAATAACATACAACATCAGCTGTTGAAGCTAGAAAATGCAGCTTTAAAACAAGGAGAAAAAAGTACAAGAGAAGCTAATAAAGCAAAAAATAAGTTTAGTAATCCTATTACGACTAAGCCAGAAGCATTAGAGAATTATCGTAACGAAATAGAAATCTTAAATAGACAAGCACTACCTTTGCAGCAAATTTATCAAAATAAAGTGCAAAAATATTTTAAAACCAATGATTGATTTTCATTATGAAACAGAATTTAGTCTAAAAGATAATACCAAGTATATCGATTGGATTAATAGGATAATAGCTTCTGAAGAGCATTTAGTAGGTGATATTAATTACATTTTTTGTGATGATGCTTACCTGTTAAACATCAATCAGCAGTATTTAGATCACGATACTTATACAGATATTATTACGTTTGATTATACAGATGGGAAGGTAATTAGCTCAGATATTTACATTTCTGTAGAACGAGTTAAAGAAAATGCAGTAGATTTTAAGGTCGATTTTGATGTAGAAATGCTTAGAGTTATGGCTCACGGAGTGCTACATTTAGCCGGTTATAAGGATAAATCTACTGAAGAAGCTGCATTAATGAGGAATAAAGAAGAAGAAAAAATTAAATTGTTCCACGTGGAACATTAAGATTATGTTTGATAAAGAATACGATGTTATTGTAGTTGGCGGTGGCCACGCAGGTGCAGAAGCAGCAGCTGCTGCGGCTAATTTGGGTTCTAAAACTTTGTTGGTTACAATGAACCTGCAAACCATAGGGCAAATGTCTTGCAACCCTGCAATGGGAGGAATTGCAAAAGGACAAATTGTTAGAGAAATTGACGCTTTAGGAGGGTATAGTGGTATCATTTCTGATAAATCTGCTATACAATTTAAGATGTTAAACAAGTCAAAAGGACCTGCAATGTGGAGTCCTAGGACGCAAAATGACCGTATGCGTTTTGCTGAAGAATGGCGTTTAGCTTTGGAAAGAACACCCAATTGTGACTTCTATCAGGAGATGGTTTCTGGCTTAATTATAGAAGGAGATAAGGTCTGTGGAGTAACAACTTCCTTAGGAATTGAGATAAGATCTAAGGCTGTTGTACTAACAAATGGCACGTTCTTAAACGGGTTAATTCACATAGGAGAACGCCAATTAGGTGGTGGTAGAGCAGGTGAAAAAGCCGCTACTGGTATCACAGAACAACTGGTAGACTTAGGGTTTGAAAGTGGTAGAATGAAGACTGGAACACCACCTAGAGTAGATGGTAGATCACTAGATTATTCTAAGATGATAGTGCAGCCAGGTGATGCAATTCCAGAGAAATTTAGCTATACAAATACCAATGCATTGGCTCATCAGAGAGATTGTCATATGACGCATACAAGTACTTTAGTGCACGATTTATTGCGCGAAGGCTTTGATAGATCACCTATGTTTAACGGTAGAATTAAGAGTTTAGGACCGCGTTATTGTCCGTCTATTGAGGATAAAATTAATAGGTTTGCAGACAAAGATAAGCACCAATTATTTGTAGAGCCAGAGGGTTGGGATACGGTAGAAGTATACGTAAATGGCTTCTCAACTTCTCTTCCAGAGGACGTACAATTTAAAGCTTTACGCTCTGTTGTTGGCTTTGAAAATGTGAAGTTTTTTAGACCAGGATACGCTATAGAATACGACTATTTTCCGCCAACACAATTAAAGCATACACTAGAAACCAAGCTTGTAAATAACCTATATTTTGCGGGTCAAATTAATGGTACAACTGGGTATGAAGAAGCAGCAAGTCAAGGTCTAATGGCAGGTATAAATGCGCACCAAAAAGTGAAAGAAAACGAGCCTTTAATACTGAATAGAGACGAGGCTTATATAGGTGTTTTAATAGACGATTTAATTACAAAAGGAACAGAGGAGCCATACAGAATGTTTACTTCTAGAGCAGAATATAGAACATTATTGAGGCAAGATAATGCCGATATTAGGCTTACTCCACTAGGTCATAAAATAGGTTTAGCATCAGATTCTAGACTAAAAAGGATGGAAGAAAAGCTTAAAAAATCCGATGCATTTGTAAACTTTTTTAGAGAAACAAGTGTTGTTCCAGAGGATATAAATCCTATTTTAGAGTCTGTAAATTCTGCTCCAGTTAAACAATCTCATAAGATGTTTAAGAGTTTTTCTAGGCCTAATGTTACTATGGATCATATGAAATCTTTGGATGCTGTAGCGCAATTTATTGAGCAAGAAAACATAGATAGAGAGGTGATGGAGCAGACCGAAATTCAGGTTAAATATGCAGGTTACATTGCCAAGGAAAAGAACAATGCAGATAAGCTGCAACGATTAGAAAACATTAAAATTCCGGATAATTTTGACTATAGACAACTAAAGAGTTTGTCTTATGAAGCTCGTGAAAAATTAGAGGCAATTAGACCAGTTACTATCTCGCAAGCCTCCAGAATTAGTGGGGTTTCTCCAAGTGATATAAGTGTGTTACTTGTGTTTATGGGAAGGTAATTTAAGTTTAAAGCATATAAGATTTACCCAATTGTTCCACGTGGAACAATTGGGTTTTTTGTTTTTAAATATATTCTGGTTTATGTTTTTTTATGGTTCTTATAACGGCAGAGTAGAGTTGTTTATTGTGTGTTTTTTTAAATGCAAAATGCGTTCTTTTTTTGCTTTGGTAAAAGCTCTGTTTTTTAATTTTTTTAGAACCCTTTATTTTATTCTTTAATATGCTTTTTAGTAGATGGTGTTTTTCCTTTTTTTTATGATGGATTAAAAATTATCTCGCATAAGATTTCTGTTTTTTAAATCTTCAATTTAATAATTTCTTTGGCTTAATTTCTTTGCTCTTTTGGTTCAGATTTATTTTTATCCTTTTTAGATTTTTGTTTTTGGTAATTTATTTTTTAAAGTTGATTTTACAATTTTGTTTGAATTTTTTCTTCACTACTTTTTGTATTTAGATTTTATTTCTCTCTTTATTTTGAGTTTGTTTTTTTAACTATTTTCTGTCTAAATTTCACACTCATTTTTATCTCGTTTTTTTATTTTTTTTCCTCTTCTTTTTTTGCGTTGATATTCTTCTTTTTTTTATTCAAATTACACTTTCATTTTGAGCTTTATTTTTGATTTAAAATTCTGTTTTTTTTATCGCTTTTTGTTTTTTTATTTGTGTTCATTTTTTAAACGAATTTATTTTTAATTTTTATTCTATTTCAGTTTTCCTTTTTCTTTTTTTTTGATGCTTTTTTTATTCGTTTTTAATTTTTTAAGACAAAATTTTCAGCTTCTTTAATTTTTGTTTTTATACTTTTTTGGGTGTTATTAGTTTTTCCTTTTTCTAATTTTTTAAGAGTGACTTTTATTTTTAATTTTTTGTTTTCTAAAATTTAGAACCTCATTTTAAAATTCATTTTTTTTAAGTTTTTTAATTTTATAGTTTTTAATTTTTTCTGCTTGAGTTATTTTTTTCATCAACCCAAAAAAGTAAAATAGAGAGAGTGTTTTTTTAAAGAAATTAGAATGGAGTAGTGCTCAAAAAATTTGGTTTTATTTTATTGCTGTTTGCTATAATTTGAGTTTTTCTACTTCCAACTTCTGGTTCAATTTTTGTTGCTGATAAAAAAGCATTCAAATCAAAAAACATAAAAATGAAAAATTTATTCCTAGTAGTTATTTTAGCTTTTGTGCAATCTTGTATTCCGTTGCGTGTTTCTCCCAATATCGAAGATTATAAAATTGCTAAAGGAAAAAATTTTAAAAGAGGATTAACCAAGCACCAAGTTTTTATTTTTGAAGATCCAAAAGATGAAAGTGAGTTTTATAATTATGTGTATGTAAAATATCAATTATACAATACTGATGTTTTTTACAATGTTCCTTTTTTTATAAATGATGTGCCATATTACTTTTCGTTTTACGAAGTGGAAAAGAAAGATAAGAGCATAGACTTATTTACGCCCACTTTAGGAGTTTTAGTAAATAGAGCTATAGGTTCTAATGATAATCCTTCTGATCTTTTTAATGAGCAGCCTCGTATACGTATAGACGGTAATTATTTTATAGCTATAAATGTTACTGATGACGATGGAAAAGATTGCTTGGATGAAAATTCACTTTCACGTCCTTTAGTTTTAAACTATCTTCGTGCATTAAAGAAAGAATATTTAGCTACGCACAATTACAATGAACTTTTATTTAAAAACTAAAGACCATTCTGTAACACAAGAAAATTTTACATTAAACTATAATGAAGATTTAGATATGTTGGTTACAGAACCGCAACCAAAAAATTTAGATGTTTATTATGAGAGTGAAGATTACATTTCTCATACAGACGCAAAAGAAACTGTTGTGGACAAAATGTACCAAACTGTAAAAAATTATAGTTTGCAAAAAAAGATTCAGTTAATTACATATTACACCAAAGGAGAAAAATCTGTTTTGGATGTTGGTGCGGGTACCGGAGATTTTTTAATTACGGCACAAAATAATAAATGGACTTGTGCTGGAGTTGAGCCAAACGAAGCTGCAAGAAAAAAAGCTACAGAAAAAGGTTTAGATTTATATAGTAGTTTAGAAACACTACCAGAAAAAAAATACAACGTAATTACACTTTGGCACGTTTTAGAACATTTGCCAAATTTAGACGAACAAATAAAAATGCTAAAATCTAAATTAGCAGAAGATGGTACTTTAATAGTTGCAGTTCCAAATTTTAAAAGTTACGACGCAAAACATTACAAAGAATATTGGGCTGCTTTTGATGTGCCAAGGCATTTATGGCATTTTTCTAAAACTGCTATAAAAAAGATTTTTGCAAAGCACAATATGAAACTTATAAAAACGAAGCCAATGTTGTTTGATGCTTTTTATGTTTCGCTATTATCTGAAAAATACAAAACAGGAAAGCAAAATATGTTTACCGCTTTTTACAGAGGTTTGCGTTCTAATTTATCTGCAATGAGAACCAACGAACATTCTTCTGTTATTTATGTTCTTAAAAAGGACTAAAACGCATTTTAAAGCCATTTAAGAGGGGTTTATTACTTATGACAAGTACTAAGTCCTTTTTTTTGTTTTAATCCATTAGAATCAACGCTAAAATCCACTTTTTGATAGTTTTGGATTATGTGATTTATAAATTATTATAGATTTTACTTATTATAGTTTTTGATTATCAAAAATGTGTTTTTACATAGTTTTTATAAATAACTTGTAAATCTCAAGATTCTTTAAAAAAGATCAAATTTTAATTTTAATGAATTTTAAAACTAACATCGGTTTTTCTTTCAGATTCAAAAACTTTTCTATTTTTGCTCAACTTAAATTTTGACTTTCCGTCGGTTCGGAAGTTTTATATTAAAAACCTAGAAATGAAAAAAATTATTTTTGCACTTGCATTCATCGCTTTAGTAGGATGCCAACAAAGTAAAATGGGTTACGTAGATAACGTAAAACTAATGAACGATTATCAAGAGAAAGTAGACTTAGAAGCTAAGTTTAAAACTAAGATAGAAGCTTTTGGTAAAAAGAGAGATAGTGTACAGCAAGCTTTCCAGATGGAAGCACAAGCTTTTCAGGCTAAAGCACAAAAAATGGCTCAGGCTAAAGCTCAAGAAGAATACGGTATGTTACAGCAAAAAAGCCAGTTTATTGGTCAGCAATTGCAACAAGAAGAAAAACAACTACAAGTTAGCAGCCAAACGGAAATGGATAGCTTAGTTTCTAAAGTTAAAAAAGAAATTAAAGCTTACGGTAAAACAAACGGTTTCTCATACATTTTTGGTGGTGGAGACGGTGGTAGCGTTTTATACGGTACAGACGCAGATGACCTTACAGATGAGATTACTAAAATCTTAAACGATAATTACAAGAAATAATCTTGTTATTTACACATACAAAAAGCCTCAGCATTATGCTGAGGCTTTTTTTGTTTTAAGGCTTTTATAACTAATAGTATGCCTGTGTTAAGTAAATTGTGTGTAAAAAGAATAAAACGCTCTTAAATGACTTTAAAATCAAAAATAGAGGCGTTAGAACTTATTATTAACCAAGTATTATTTAGTTTTACCCTTTAAACAATATTTATTTTCTGGTATATAACTGAATTTAAGTAAGACATTGCCTGTTATTTTTTTGGTGTGTTACGTATTTCCGTAATTTTTTAGTGCTATAAGTTATATATTTATGAGACAATTCTCTCCCCCGAGATTTATTTTTTATAAATAAAGTTTTATTATGGATGAAGACTGGATAATTATACTATTGACTAGTACTGTAGTTTCTACACTGGTCTCAGTAATGGCTAACTATTTTATTGAAAAACGCAAGTATAACCAAGAATATTGGAAAATAACAATTAATAAAAGGCTTGAAGTTTATGAGTCAATTGAAAAAATGTTGATTTACTTTCAGTCAAGTCATATGGTTGATGATAGACCCTGTCATCTAGCTTTTATCACAGCAGAATCACTTACAAATTTAAATTTAGAAATTACAAAGATAACTTGGAAAAGGAATTGGGTAAGTACAGAATTATATGTTCAGCTGAAAGTTTTAAACAGACTAATTTATTGTGCTGAGGAAAAAAGTGATACTGAGAAATATGGTGTGGAAAAATATAAAGAAATTCAGGCTATTAGAGATAGAATCTTGATAATCTTACAGGAGGATTATTTAAATATGCCAAAAGTTAGAAGGTTTTATAAGCTAAAGTTAAAAGAAGAAAAAAATACCGAGAAATTAGAAAAAGAAAAAAATGGAAAAAATCAGATACACTAAAAAGAAGGTACGCACTAACATTTTATTTTCATCCTTGTTTGTTGTTTATGCATTATACAAGTCGGTATATCTTACTATAAAAAGCGAATCTATAAAGTGGATTGGCTTTATTTTACTGATTGTAGCTATTGTTTGGTTTGTAAAAAGTATATTAAAATCTACCAATTATTGTTTGGTTCTAAAAAACGGTATTTTAAAAGAAGGAACAGTTTTTAGTAAAAAAATTGCTCTAAAAGATATTACCTATATTAGAAAAACTGAAGAGGAATATATTTTAAAAACAGCCAATAAAGAGTTGGTTGTATACATAAATGAAGTAGAGGAGGAATCGCTTAAAAACTTAGATAACGTATTGGCAAACCTAGATTTGCCAGTAGAAAAAAATCCTTTTGCTGTTAATTAATATTGTTTTTAGATAAATTTAATGCCTTATGAATAGTATTAATTTTAAAAAATGGGCATTTCATTTCTCTGTTTGGGTGGTTATTATAAACATAATTACTTTTTATTATAAAATAAGTTATAGCAGTTTATTTAACACCTATAATTTAGACCGGCTTTTCTACTTAGGTGCTTTAGCAACTTTAATGTTACTGCTTGCAATTATTTTTCTTGTGATAAGTACTATAAAAAAAGAAAAACGTAATTACCAGTATTGGTTAGCTTTAGGCTGCATTATTATTTTTGGAGTATTACCTGCTTTAGTACTTATGTTTGGTTATCATTTTGTTAAATACTAATTGGTATTATTTGTATAATAAAATTTTAACTTTTATTCAGTTGTGCACTAATAGTAAACCTAAACGTAGCACCATCTTCATCCTCGTTGTTTTCTAAGCTCATTTTACCACCTAACATTTCTGTATACGCCTTTGCAATTGCCAAACCAACACCTGCTCCGTGTAATGCATTTTTTTGGTCTGTATCTACCTGGTAAAAAGCTTTAAAAATAGCAGCAATTTTATCTTTTGGTACGCCAATACCTGTATCTTTTATAACAAACTCAATAGTACTTATGTCTTTGTAATAACAACTTAAATTTATAGTTCCTTTTTCTGTATACTTAATAGCATTGTTTAAAAGGTGTTTTAGCACTGTAGTTAGCTTTTCCTTGTCTGTGTATACCAAAGCCTCATTAGGGCTTATTAAGTTGTTTTTACTAATTCTTATTCCTTTTTTCTCTGCACTTGCTTCTGCGTTAGCAAAAGATGCTCTAATAACACTGTTTATATTAAATGCAGAGGTATTTAGTGCCATTAAACCTGTTTCTAACTTAGATATGTTTACAATATCAGCTATTATTTCTAATAATTTATTTCCATTTTCTTCAATAAGTTGTAAGTATTCTTGAGATTCTTTGTTGTTTTTATGAAGCTCTTTTAAAAGGTCTGCACTACCTAAAATACCATACATTGGAGTACCAATTTCGTGACTAATATTAGATAAAAATGCAGATTTTAATCTATCTGATTTTTCGGCTCTTTTTTGTGCAGAAACAGCATTGTTGTGTTTAATAACAAGCTCTTTTTGTAGCTTATTTTCTTTAACCAATGCTTTGTGTAATTGTTTTATTAAAAAAGACAAAGAGAATACTAGTATAAAATTAAAGAGTACGTTGTTTACTGTTACTACAGCTAGTACTTCAAAATCATAATCATCAAAAAATGGAAAATAAAAGAGATTAAAATAATAGCCGGCTAGTAAAATTAAGTATAACACCACAGTAACCAATACCCAGTTTACGCCTTCTTTACGACCTTTGTAAAGTGTTATTAGTGAGGTTGTTGTAAGTATTAAAATGCTTCCATTTCCTTTAAAACCTAAATTTAGTAGTAGCCCAATAGATAGTAGAAATAATGTAATAGAAAAAACAGTTTTTTTAGTGTTAAAGCCTATTTTATTTACAAAAACAATTACGATTAATGTTAATATAGCAAGGGTATCTAAGTAAACTATAATTAACTCGTTTCTGTTTATGGCAACATAACTACTTGGAAAATAGGCTATACCACCAATAAAAAATGTAAGTAGTAAAATAGATATAAAAAGTTTGTCTCTAAAATAATCTAGATCTTTACTTTTATTAACCTTTTTAAAATTACTGTATTTTACAAACCAATTTGTGTAAGACTTCCACCATTTTTGTATCATCTTGGGTAATGTATACTAAACAACTTACAATTACATTGTTGGCGTAACTGTTTCTGTGTCAACTTAAATGTAAGAATTTAATTCAAGCTTTGTTTTCTTAGTAAACAATTTTCGTTAAAATGTAGTTTTATACTTTAATCAAACATTTTTAACTGTTTCTTGGGGTATTTTTTTAATTTTTAAACCGTTTCTTCTGATTGCAAATGTGTAGAAACAGTAAAGCCAAAAGTGGCTCCGCTATTTTCATTGTTTTTAAGGCTTAATTTGCCGCCAAGCATTTCTGTGTATGCCTTAGAAATTGCTAAACCAACACCAGAGCCGTGTAACGCATTTTTTTGATCGGTATCTACCTGGTAAAAAGCTTTAAAAATAGACCTAAACTTGTCTTTTGGTATACCAATGCCGGTATCACTAACCTCAAATGCTATTTTACCTTGTTCTGGTAAATGGCATTTAATATTAATAGACCCTTTTTCTGTGTATTTAATTGCATTTTTTATCAAATGATTTAATACGGCTTCAACTTTTTCTTTATCGGTGTAAATAAGAGCTTCGTTGGCACTAATTAAATCTGTAATGGTAAAATTTATTTGTTTTTCTTTGGCTTCTTTTTGCAAGTCAGAGTAAACTTTTTCAACACTATTTTTAATATTAAAAGCAGTAGGGTTAATTGGCATAAGTCCAGATTCTACTTTAGAAATATTTACAATGTCTGCAATAATGTCTAAAAGCTTATTACCGTTGTTTTCTATTAATGTTAATGATTTCTGATACTCTTTATCTTTTTTATTGTATTCTTTTAATAAATCTGTAGTTCCTAAAATACTGTACATTGGAGTTCCAATTTCGTGACTAATATTTGCTAAAAAGGCAGACTTTAATTGTTCAGACTGTTCCGCTTTATTTCTAGCAGCAACAGCATTATTGTGTTTAACAACTAAAGCTTTTTGCAATTTTTTTTCACTAACCAAAGCTTTATGTAGTTGGGTTATTAAAAATGATATAGAAAAAATTAATATTAAATTAAAAAACAGATTATTTAAAGCAATAATAATAAGCTCTGTAAAATTGTAACCTACCGTATATCTAAAGTTAAAATAGCCTAGTTTAATACAGGTTAATAAAATAATATATACTAAAGTAGCATAACCAAAAGCATAAAAACCGGCTTTTTTACCACTGTACAAGGTAATAGCAGAAGTTGTCATTAATAAAATTAATGGTCCATTACCGCTTAAATCATTATTGATTAGTAGAATAGTAGATAGTACTAACAAATTAACAGAAAAGATTGTCTTTTTTATTCTTAGAGATATAGCTTTATTTAAAACCACAAAGAGTAAAACAGATACTGCTAAAGTGTCTATTATTACTAGTACCATTTCTAAATTTATATAAGCAACAATTACACTAGGTATATAAGCTAAAATACCAAAAAAGTTAACCAATAAAATAATAGAAATAAATAACTTATCTCTAAAGTATTCTAATGCCTTATTGCTATTAATTAACTCAAAACCTATATAGTTAATGTACCACTTTCTATATGTGAACCATAATTTTTGCATAAATCTATTTGGGGAATTTAAAAACGTATGTACTTGTTTAAACGCAGTTTAGTAAATTCTATTTTTAAAACACACATTTATTCGTTAAACGGTAAAACAATGTATTTTGACGATCTTTTTTTTACTATTTGTAAATGTAATTTAACAAACAAACATCTTTATAGTAGTTGAAAACACTAGCTTTTGTAAGTTTTTATTTCTTAATTTTTTAGGGTGAATAAAATTTATTTTTAAAGAGTAGATTTTTATTAAAAATAGTGTCCCCTATTTTTTTTTAGCATCGTTATAGGGTTGACAATGGATTAATTATTAATTTTAAAACAAAAAGAATGAAAGATTTTATGCTAATTTTTATTGGAAAAGAGTATACAGACCTAGGACTTTCTCCAGAGCAAATGCAAGAACGTATGGGTAAGTGGTTTGCTTGGAACCAAAAAATGCAAGAACAAGGTGTTGTAAAACACGGCGAAGCTTTGCATCCAGAAGTTAGACAAATTACTGGTCCTAAAAGAACAGTAACAGACCGCACAGCTGCAGAACTTAAAGAAATAGTTGGTGGCTACTATATGGTAAAAGCAAAAGATTTAAATGCAGCTAGTAAAATAGCACAAGATTTTCCGGATTTTGACCTTGGCAATACTGTAGAAATAAGAGAAGTATTAGTTTTTGATGATATGGAATAATGCAAGACCAACAACTTATAGACCATTTTTTTAGACATCAGTACGGAAAGATGGTCTCTATTTTAATTCGAATTTTTGGATTAAAAAACATAGAAATTATAGAAGATGCTGTGCAAGATACTTTTGCAAAAGCAACGGTGCAATGGCGTAAAAAAGTCCCAGAAAACCCTGAAGCTTGGTTTACAAAAGCAGCAAAAAATAGGGTAATAGATTTACTGCGAAAACTAGATGCAGATAAAAATAGAGTTGAAAAATTAAATTATAGTGCTTCTGCCATAGCATTTAATAATTTATTTGAAAAAGAAGAAATACAAGACAGTGAGCTCCGAATGATTTTTACTGCTTGCCACCCTAAATTAGATACTAAAGACCAAATAGCTTTTGCATTAAAAACTATTGGTGGTTTTAGCACTGCAGAAATTGCCTCTGCCTTATTATTAAAACCAGAAACAGTTAAAAAAAGACTCGCAAGAGCAAAGCAAACAATAAGAGCAAAGAAGGTTAATTTTGAGCTACCTACTAAAAAAAGACTTCAAGAGCGCTTACATAATGCCTTAGAAGTTATATATCTTATTTTTAACGAAGGTTTTCACTCTAACCACAATAAGTTCTTAGTTCGTAAAGAATTGTGCGGAGAAGCGCTTAGATTAACTAAAATTATACTCTCTAAGCAAGAGTTTAGGTGTGGTGCTAGTTATGCTTTATTTGCCCTATTATGCTTTAATTCTTCTAGACTAGGTGCAAAAGTAGACGAGAACTTTAATAGTATCGACTTAAAAAACCAAGATCGTACCAAATGGTATTTACCTTTAATACATTTAGGAAATAATGCATTGGTAAAAGCAGAGGAGTTTGGAGATTTTTCTACTTACCATATTGAAGCAGCCATTGTTGCAGAGCATTTAAAAGCAGCAAATTTTAAAGATACCAATTGGAAAAAGATTTTAGAACTGTATAAACAGTTACAACAACACCAAGATAATACAATGGTGTCTTTGTCTATTGCTGTTGTACTAATTCAGTTAAAAGAGCAAGAAAATGCATATCAAATACTACTGCAATTAGAGCCAGAAGCCTTAGAACAACGCTCTTATTTGTTTTATGGGGTTAAGGCCGAGTATTATAAAAGCTTAGGAAAAATAAAAGAAGCAATTACTTATTTAGACATAGCTATAGAAAATGTATACAGTAAACCAGAAAAAGCTTATTTGGTTAAAAAGAAAAATGCTTTGCTCACAATGTAAAAGCATTTTTGTTTTTACTGCAGTAGGTATTCCAGTTTTCTAATCGGCCTATATACATTTTTAAATAGTTTTTGCTTAAAAATATGTTAGACCAGTCAAACCTTTGCGCTTGTACACCTAAATAAAATAGCCAAATTGCATTAGCTGCAATAGGTATAAAATCAACCTCTTCTTTACTTAATACTCTTTGTTTTTGGTAACCTTTTAAAAACTCTTTAAGCTTTAATTGGTATACTTCTTTATCTGTTTCTATATGAAAAAGTTGCTTACAGAAATAGGCAACATCTAACACTAAGTAACCATTTCCACAGAAATCAAAATCAAAAATTGTAATTTCTTTATTGTTGGTAATGCTCATATTATCATACCAGATGTCTAAATGGATAATACCTTTTGGTATTTTAGTGTGCATTAGATTTTTAAAGGACTCTTCAACCTTTTGGCCTTGTGCTCTAATGTATTCCATTTCTGGCAAGTTAGCATCAAAATATTTACTTGTAAAATTATATGGTTTTGTAACCAGTGCTTCTGTAGTATAGTTAATACGGGCTATTGTTTTTTCTTTAGTAACATTATGTATTTTACCCATTAGCGTGCCTATAGCAAAACAAGTGTTGTTGTCTATAAACCTAACTTTTTCTCCTTCGGCAAAAGAAAAAAGTACAGCGTAGCGTTCTCCTTCTGGGGCTTGTATTTTTTGTATAAGGTTGTTGTTTTTATCTGCCAATGCATAGGAAACACTTAACCCGCTATTTTTTAATAGTTCTAAAAGTTTTAACTCTTCTAATACTTCTTGTTTGGTTCTCCAATTATAACAATACACACGCAGAACATAGGTAGTATTTATGTTTTTTAAAAAATAAGTGTGATTTATGCCTGTTCTAAACAAAGAACACTTAAAATCTTCAGTTAAATTATATTGATGTTTTACCAGCGTGCCTAAAGCTGTAGCGGAAAGAGTAGAGGTAGTTACTGGAAAATTTGTCATTTTTTAAAGAATAATCTTCCGCTTGCAATGTATGCCGCAGCCGGAATTAGGATCAGGAAATTGTAGGTTGTTATTTCAAAATATAAAAAACTAAATGCCATTACTACAACTAGCAACAGCATTAAAAGTTCAAATTTTTTTTTCGTCATAATCTATTTATTGGCTAAAAGATATAGAAGAAATATTGTAGGCATAAAGTAAATAACTATAGTTTTTGCGCCTTCATAATCCTTTGCAATACGTTGTCCAAATAACAAAAATAATAAAGTAATACATGACAAAATTGTACCGTAAATAGCCATATTACTTTGTCCGTCTAAAATAAACTGTACTACACCAACAGCACAAAGAGCGCCAGCAATAACTTCTATAACCAAAATAATTCCTAACAATAAAGGAACCGTGTTTTTTAAAGGCGTTTCACTAAAATGTCCGGTTAACCAAGACAAGTTTCCTTTCCAGTCTGCAACTTTATCAAAACCACTTTGTAAAAAAGTAATAATTAAAAAGATTAACAATAAAATTTCAGTAATATTTTCGTGTACGTTTGTCATTTTTTTAGCTTGGTTTTTTGTGTAAAAATCTTGTTAGTTTTATAGATAAATCTGTTAAAATTAATTTTGCATTTCCATTACGTTCTATATGGTACATTGCTGTTTCTAGCTCTGTAATAATGTCAACAATATTATTTTCATGTATAAACGGGGCAAATTTTTCTAGCTTAAAACCTTCTACGTGTATTTCCATAAAAGCAAGCTCGTTTGTATTGTAATTTACCAGCATTGCTTGGCGCATTATAGCCATACAATACGTTAAAAATTTCTTTTGTGTTTCTCTTCCTGTCTTAGCAATTTCATTGCTCCACAAAATTAAATCTTGTATAGCAGCTTTGTTACCTTTTGCTCTAAAGGCTGTACGTACCCATTGCACAAACCATTTTTCAAACACCAAATCTTCAGAGTCATTATTCATTAAATCTAGTGCTTTATTAAAATTACCATTAGATTCATGAGCAATTTTAAAAGCGGTTTGTTGGTCTAATCCTTTTGAAATTAATGCAGACGTTATTGCATTTTCTGTTAGTGGAGGAAAATGTAAAATTTGACACCTAGAGCGTATGGTTTGTATAATTTGCTCTTCATCTTCAGCAATTAATATAAAAACAGTTTTTTCTGGTGGCTCTTCAATTAGTTTAAGTAATTTGTTAGCAGCTGCTATGTTCATTTTATCAGCCATCCACATAATCATCACCTTATAACCACCTTCATAAGATTTTAAAGTTAGCTTACGTACAATATCTTGTGCTTCGTCTACCCCAATTTGACCTTGTTTTTTTTCAATACCAATAAGTCGGTACCAATCAAACAAATTACCATAAGGTTGGTGGTTTACAAACTCGCGCCAATCCTGCATATAGTGATTACTAACAGCGTGACTCTTAACTTTATCAGAATTAGTAACCGGAAAAGCAAAATGTAGATCTGGATGCGATAAATTTCCGCACTTTAAATTACAAGCCTCTATACCACCAGTATTTTCTCCGTTTACATTTTTACATAATAAATATTGAGCATATGCAATTGCCATTGGCAGAGTACCGCAACCCTCATTACCAACAAAAAGTTGTGCGTGTGGTATACGGCCAGCATCTGCACTTAAACACAAGTGCTTTTTTATATGAGAAAGTCCTAAAATATCTTGAAACTGCATATCGTCAAAGATATGCAAATGAACCAAATTAAAAATACTGCTAGACTTTAAAAATACAAGAGTGTAGCTTTAGTAATTTTCATTTTTTAAAAATTGAGTTTCAAAAAAATGAATAAACCATAAAAAACAGAGGCAAAAAGAAATTTTATGATAATGATACTGCGTTTACACTGTACAAAGCTAAAAATACTGTTAATGGTTTTATATGCAATACTTAAATCTTTACATTTGGTGTCTGTAAGTCTAACGAAGCTAAATTTTAACAAGCGCACATTATGAAAACAATAAACGATTTTAATTTTGAAAACAAGAGAGCATTAATCCGTGTAGATTTTAATGTTCCTATGGATGAAAATTTTAATGTAACAGATACTAACCGTATTGAAGCTGCAAAGCCAACAATAATAAAAGTGTTAGAAGATGGTGGTAGTGTTGTTTTAATGAGCCATTTAGGAAGACCAAAAGGACAAGTTGTGCCAGATTTATCTTTAGAGCACATTTGCAGTACTGTTTCTGATGTGTTAGGTGTGCAAGTAAATTTTGTGTCTACTTCTGTTGGAGAAGAAGCAGAAACAGCTGCCACTAATTTAGAAAACGGGCAAGTATTACTTATAGAAAATTTGCGTTTTAATGCTGAAGAAGAAAAAGGAGGTGAGGCTTTTGCAGAACAATTATCTAAACTAGGAGATGTTTATATAAATGATGCTTTTGGTACAGCCCACAGAGCACATGCATCTACAACAGTTGTTGCTAAATTTTTTCCAGAAAGTAAGTGTTTTGGATCTTTATTAGCTAAAGAAATTGAAGCTATAGATAAAGTAATGCAAACTGGAGAAAAGCCAGTTACTGCAATTTTAGGAGGCGCAAAAGTATCTTCTAAAATTACAATTATAGAAAATATATTAGATAAAGTAGACCATTTAATTATTGGTGGTGGTATGACATACACATTTGTAAAAGCACAAGGCGGACAAGTGGGTGACTCTATCTGTGAAGATGATAAAATGGAACTTGCTCTAGATATTTTAAAGCAAGCAAAAGAAAAAGGTGTTGAGGTGCATATTCCTGTAGATGTTATTGCTGCAGATGAGTTTAGCAACACAGCAAATACTAAAATTACAGATGTAGATAAAATTGAAGAAGGATGGCAAGGTTTAGATGCCGGACCAAAAACTTTAGAGATTTTTAAAGAAGTAATTTTAAAGTCTAAAACTATTTTATGGAACGGACCAATTGGCGTTTTTGAAATGGAAAGCTATGCTAAAGGAACTATAGAAATAGGAAATTATATTACCGAAGCTACACAAAATGGAGCATTTTCTTTAGTTGGTGGTGGAGACTCTGTTGCTGCTGTTAAGCAATTTGGTTTTCAAGACAAGGTAAGCTACGTATCTACTGGTGGTGGTGCAATGTTAGAAAGCTTAGAAGGTAAATCTTTACCAGGAATAGCTGCAATTACCGCTTAAAATAAGGTTAGGCACAATTGTTGATTGCTTTTAAAAGCGTTAAAAATTTTATTTTTAAATAAAAAAACACGACTTTACCAATCAATCAACTAAACTAACCAAAAGAAAATTTAAATGAAACGTATTTTTTTAGGAGTACTGCTGTTTTCGGGTACCGCTATTTTTGCACAAGAAAAAGATAGCATTGTAACCACGTCTATAAGCACAGAGATTTTAAGTGTTGTAAAGAACGATACTGTTGATTCAATTGCAAAAAAACAACAGGATGTACCGCAAAAAGTACAACCTATAATTGCGCTTGTTTCTGATGATTCATCGGGAACAAAGTATCAATTATCAGACTATAAAAATGCTGCTGATTATGACAAAGCTTGGTTAAAACAAATTAAAGAAAGCGCTTCTTTGTTTGATACCATTTATAATAAAATTGCCAACGAGCGCATAGAGAATATACCAGTCAGTTTTACAGATTTGCCAACAGACACTTTAAAAGCTAGGTTAGCACGTTTAAATGCTAAAACGCCATTTAATGTAGAGTATAACGAGTCTTTGGAGCGTGTAATTAAGTCTTACTTAACCCGTAACAGAGGTTTAATGGAGCGTATGCAAACTGTGAGTCAGTTTTACTTTCCTATGTTTGAGCAGGAGTTAGATAACTTTAATATGCCATTAGAAATGAAATATTTGGCAATTGTAGAGTCTGCATTAAATCCAAGAGCAAGATCTAGAGTAGGAGCCACAGGACTTTGGCAGTTTATGTACGGTACAGGTAAAGAACAAAACCTAGAAGTAAACAGTTATGTAGATGAACGTAGCGACCCCATAAAATCTACAAGAGCAGCTTGTGAGTATTTAACGCGTTTATATAGCATTTATAACGATTGGGATTTAGCGTTAGCCGCATATAACTCTGGACCAGGAAACGTAAACAAAGCTATTAGACGTTCTGGTGGTTACACCAATTACTGGAACATTAGAAACCATTTACCAAGAGAAACAGCAGGTTACGTACCTGCATTTTTAGCAACAATGTATATTTTTGAGTACGCTAAAGAACACGGTATTTATGGTGAGGTTGTAGAGCGTCCTTATTTTGAAACAGATACAGTACACGTAAAAAGTATGCTGACTTTTGATCAAATCTCTAGGTTTACAAATGTAAGCGTAGAGGACTTAGAGGTTTTAAACCCTTCTTATAAACTAAATATTATTCCTTTTCAGGAAGATAGAAATCACGCTTTACGTTTGCCAACAAGTGTAATGGGTAAGTTTGTATCTAATGAAGATGCTGTTTATGCACTTGCAGAGGAAGAATTAAAAAAGATTGAAAAACCAATGCCTAAATTAGTGCAGGCAGAGTCGCAATCTAGATATAGAGTTAGAAGTGGTGATTTCCTTGGTAAAATTGCAGAGAAGTTTGGGGTTAGAGTAAGTGAAATTAAAAGATGGAATGGTTTGCGTAGCAACAATTTAAGAATTGGTCAGCGATTAACTATTTTTTCTAGAAACTCTAAAGCCGTAGCATCTGCAAAGCCACAAACTAAACAAAAGCCTATTCCGCCTGGTGCTAAAACGCATACAGTACAATCTGGAGATTCACTTTGGACTATTTCTCAAAAATATTCTGGAATTTCTGTAGATAATTTAAAAGATTGGAACGGTATTAGTGGTAAGAATTTAAAAGTAGGCGCAAAAATTATGTTGTGCGATTGTTCTACAAAAAAAATATAACCGTTAAACCAATTTTTTAATCAGATGAGAAAGTTTTCAATTTTAGTTTTTGCCATTACCTTGGCACTAACTTCATGTAAAGATGGTGCAAGTACCAAACAAGATTTTACACCGGCTTCAATAGGGCAAGTAAACTCACTTACGGTAGTAATGAGTAATGAGCTTTGGGAAGGTAAGGTAGGAGACATTGTTAGAGATCATTTTGCTGCATCTGTAGTTGGTATTGCTTGGAACGAACCAATTTTTACATTACGCCACTTACCAGAGACAGTTTTTACTGGTGCAGTTCGTAAGTCTAGATCTATTTTAGTGGTTCAAAAAAAGGATACAACTAGTTTATCATACATAAACCACAATACATACGCTCGCCCACAAAATGTTGCTGTAGTTGTGGCACCTACAGAGGATGCCCTTATAGAGACTATTAATCAGAAAGCAGACCATATAATATCAGAATTTAATAAGGCAGATCTTAAATTAACACAAGGTAACTTTAAGCGTTCTTTATTAGAGGATACAACAATAGAAGATACTTTTGGTGTAACAATGGACATACCTTCTGTTTATTCTGTTGGTAGAGCTGATGATAATTTTGTTTGGTTAGATAGAGATATTAAAAATGGAACAATGAACTTAATTGTGTATGCTCTTCCTTGGAACTCATTTAATAATGACGCCACTTTTATAAGTGATATTGTTAGCAAAAGAGATTCTATTGGAAAAAAATACATACCAGGCCCTAATGAAGGTACATATATGGATACAGAAAAAGCTTTTGCACCTTCTGTTTTCCCTGCAGAAATTGGCGGTAAAAAAGCTGCTGAGGTTAGAGGTCGTTGGGAAATATATAACTACTCTATGGCTGGCCCATATGTTTCTTATATTATTAATGATGAAGCTAACAAACGTAAATTAGTTGTAGAAGGCTTTACATTTGCTCCTGCAGCTGTTAAAAGAGATTTTATGTTTGAACTGGAAGCTATTATTAAAACATTGAAGTTTGTGCCTAAGAAGGCTTCTAATTAAGTTTAAACGTACTATATATTAAAACTAAAAAGGCTCCAATAAATTGGAGCCTTTAATTTTCACATAGTATTGCACTCTTAAATGCAATTGGTTAGCCTTTTAATTTGTGTCTTTTGTTTAAATCTTTTTGCCTATTTAAACAAAAGCGTACCCGGTTAGCACTCTATACATTAAAGCATAAGCTGCAATAACGATTAATGTAAAACAAAACCAAGAAAACATCTTGAAATAGTTTTTTAAAATAAAGTGCCCAAGGTTTTTAAATCCATTTACATAGATTTCTTTACAAAGTAAAATTCCTTTCATGAGCGTGCATTTAAATTAATTAAGTAGTAAATGTCGCAAAAGGCCTCGTTACAAAGCAATAATTCTAGTTAAATGGTATTATAAAAAGGTTCTATCTATAAGTTTAAAATAAATCATCGATGAACTACATTATCAGGTAGTTAGCTCATAATTTCTTTTGTAGGTAAAGTCTTAATTCTGTATAAGATTTGTAATATATATAAACTTTTAGAATAATCTAGAAGCTTATATATATTACATTATATTTTTGTTTTATAATATTACATATCTACTATTATAAATTCTGATCGTCTGTTTTCTTGATGTTTTTCTCTTGAACAGCTTACACCATCTTCACACTCATTAATTAACTGTTCTTCTCCATAACCTATTGCACTAACAATTCTACTAGCATCTATACCTTTAGAGATGATATATTTTCTGGTAGATTTAGCTCTCCTGTCTGATAAAAATTTGTTGTAGGCATCATTACCCCTTACATCTGTGTGCGATTCAATTTTAATTTTCATATTAGGGTATTCAGTCATAACTTCTACAAGTTTGTCTAGCTCTATGCTGGCATCTTGTCTAATGTAAGACTTATCAAAATCAAAGAATATTTTTTCTGTTTTAAGTTTCTTAATTCCATTTTCAATAGCAATCATATCATGCAACTTTCTCATTGCAATATCTGCATTTACTACTTGATTTTCTTTAGTTGCTGTATCTAGCTCTTCATCGAAAAAAGTTTCTTTATTAGCCTGCAACTTATATTTGGTATTGCTCTCTAAATCTTCAAAAACAAAACTACCATCATCTGCGGTTACAACTTCTTTAAGTTTAATATTGTTTTCGTCTAATAAAGTAACCAATGCGTTAGGTAATAGCTCTCCTGTTACAATTTCTGTAACCACACCTGCTATTGCATTTTCAATAACTTCTTCTACTAATAAGTTTTTAAATGAGTAAATATCATCATCACCTTTGCCGCCTTTTCTGTTAGATGCAAAGTATCCTTTTTGTGTTTCTTCATTAATTATATAAGAAAAATCATCTTTATTACTATTAATTGGCTGTCCAAGATTTATAACATCTTTAAAGCCTTCCTCGTCATAAGCAACTTCATAAACATCTAGTCCTCCTAAGCCTACATGGCCATTAGATGAAAAGTATAGTTTTTTATCGTTTATAAAAGGGAACATTTCTTTTTGCTCTGTATTAATTTCTGGTCCTAAATTTTTTGGAGAAGAAAATAAACCGTCTTCTAAAACATCAACCACAAAAATGTCTGTTTCTCCAATACTACCTGGCATATCAGATACAAAGTATAATTTTTTGCCATCTGCACTTAATGCTGGGTGTCCAGTAGAGTAATCATCACTATTAAATGGTAACTCTACAGCCTCAGACCATTCGCCATTTATTTTTTTAGACATATATAGCTTAAGGTTGTTTATACCGTTTTTATCTCTTTTTAATTTTTTACCATAGTTGTTTCTGGTAAAATACATCGTTTTATTATCAGGAGAAAAGGTAACAGAAGCCTCATGGTATTTGGTGTTTACATTTTTAGAAAACTTAATAGCGTCTTTTAACTCGTCAGATTGCTGATTAACTTTTGCTACATATAAATCTAAGTACGGTTGGTTGTTCCATTTGTATCTTCTAGTATTAAAAAAAGAAGAATCTTTTGCAGATGCAAACACTATTTCTTCTTTGTTATAGAACATTGGAGAAAAATCAGAGTTTTCTGTGTTTATATTCAAGTTTTTAAGTCCAAACTTAGGTTCTCTCTTTAAAATTGCATCTAAAATTTGCTCATTTCTTGCCGCTTCATCAGCCTCTAAATCAATAATTTCTGGTTCTTTATCTTTCATACGGTTATACAAACGCATAAAACGCTTTGCTTTACCATATTTACCATTTCCTTTAAGTGAATGAGAATATTTAAAAATTTCATCAGCAGTTAAATCATCTCTATAAGAGTCATATAAAATTTGATACCAGTGGTAAGCTCTCTCCATATTTGTGTTATAATAATGAGAGTCCCCTGCTTTTTGCAAAATTTCTTTAGTGTAATTTTCTTCATTATCTTCTAATGCTTGCTCATACAATTGTGCAGCTTCTGCATACCATAGCATATCAAAATATTGATTAGCCTTTTTTATTAACTTACTGTTACTTGCAGAAAATTTACTTTTTTTATAGGTGGTAGTTTCCTCTGCAACATTATCTATATATAAACTACTATCTATAGTTTTTAAATTTGCAATAGGCAAACTCATATCTACAATAGGTTCATTAACAGTAACTGTAGTTGCTTTCTGTGTTTCTTGCGCAGACACACTAAAGGCCAACAATAATAAGAAAGTAGGTATTAATTTTTTCATTGTACAATTATTAAAAGAATCTTGGGGATTTAATCTTGGTTTCTTTAGAAGTAAACTGATATCTAAAAAAGATTTCGTGACTTCCGTTATTGTAATTTTTTAGGTTAGTTGTAGCGTAATCATATGCATAACCAATATTTATTCTAGGTGAAACTTGTAAGCCCAAAAGAGCATTAACAGAGTCGTCCCACCTATAACTAACGCCTAAATTTAAAGTTTCGTGTATTAGAAAGTTAATTGATGCATCTACAGACAATGGTGAACCAGATACATATTTAGTAAAAAATGAAGGTTTGAACTTTAAATTTGGATTAATTTTAAATACATAACCCCCTATTAAATATAGGTGTTTACGCTCTGTAGCCTCAGATTCTTGAATCTCGTTATAGTGATTTCCTTTTAAAATATTTGGCACAGATAAACCTAAAAAATAATTATCTGTATAATAAAATACACCAGCTCCAATAGTTGGTAATATTTTACTATTTATATTTTCACTAAACGCCACATCTGGATCTTTATATATCCCTTTAGACCAGTCTATATTTAAAAATCTAAGTCCACCCTTTAAACCAAAAGCTAATTTATCTCCTTTTCTGTTTACTATTAAATGATGGGCGTAGTTACCATCTATATATGTTTCTTGAGACGGGCCAAGATCATCTTGAATTATAGACAAACCTATACCGTTATATTCATCTAAAGGACTATCTATACTGAAATTAATGGTCCTGGGCGAACCCTCTATACCAACCCATTGACTTCTATAAAGCGCAAGTGCAGCTGTATGTCCTCTTGAGCCAGTATATCCAGCATTAACCGTCATAGGGTTATGAGAATATTGTGTGTACTGTGGATCTTGTTGACAGTATGCAATAGTGCTTAAACTGAGCATTAAAATCAGACTAAAAATAATTTTAAATATATTCATTGTAATCTTTTATCTTGTTAAATACAACCAACCCGATTTAGATGGCGTTTTGTTATCTCTTAATTCTAAAGTGTAGTAATATGTACCAACCGGCATTTTTTCTCCACGTTTTATTGTAGCCCTTCCTTGAGAAGTACCATTCCAAGTGTTTTTATACCCTTCTTGTTCGTATACTTTTACACCCCAACGATTAAAAATTTGTAAATAATTGTTTGGATATTGTTCTATACATTCTATAAAGAACACATCATTGGCATTATCTCCGTTAGGCGAAAATTCATTATAAACTTTAAGACAACTATCCTCAGATATGTTAATAGTGGCAGTATCTGTATCGTTTGATGAATTATCATCAATTTGGTCTAAGTATGATAAAGTAGCAGTGTTTAAATAATCGCCACCAGCTAAAACAGTTGTGTTTATCACAAGTGTAGCAGTTTCATTAGCATCTAGCGAAGAAATAGTCCATTCACCAATACCTTCATCATATAAACCTACTGTTGTTGTAGCGTTATTAAAGCTGTAACCGTTAGGTAAAATTTCTTGTATGCTAATATTTGTAGCTGTGAAACTACCATCATTTGTTGCTGTAATTGTAAAAGATATAGTATCACCAATATTTGAATCTGGGAAGTCTACTGTTTTACTTATAGATATATCTGTAGTAGGCATATCTATATTAACCATAGCTTCATCATCTTCTAGTGAGTCTACACCATCAAAATTATTAGGAGTAGAATCAGGATCGTTTTGATCTACAGTAGTAACCTGTGCTGTTGTAGTATACTCATCGCTTGCTCCAGTAGGTGCATTTACTGTTGCTTGGTAAGTAAACGTTGTTGATAATCCAGAATCTAGATCAAAAGCAGGCCAGCTAATAGTGTTACCAGAATTAGAACCACCGTTAGATATTGACGTAACAGTAACCCCGTTAGGAATGTAGGCTTCTATATTTATACCCGTAGCATCAAGTACACCACTATTTGTAACTGTTAACGTATAAGTAACAGTTTCTCCAACGTCCGCTCCTGTATCCGAAACGATTAAAGATAATTCTATATCCGTTGCATCTACTGGAGTATTAAGTGTAAAAGAACTCTCATCATCCTCAGACTGGTCTCCATCATCATTATTAGGAGTAGAATCAGGATCTATTTGATCAGCATCAGTAATCTGCGCTGTATTTTTATATTCATCTGCAGCACCAGTAGGCGCGTTAACAGTAGCATCGTATTGTAAGATAATTGTAGTAGCGTTAATGCTAGGAATATCCCAAGAGATTGTATTTCCAGATAACGACCCACCATTACTAATAGAAGGCTGAATTACAGAAAAACCGATAGGTACAATATCTTCAATAGAAACATTAGTAGAAGCAGAAGTAGTAGTTACTTCAATTTCAAAACTAATAACCTCTCCAACAATAGCATTAGGGTTAGAGCTAGCAGATAGCCTTTTAACCATACTAATATCAGACGATTGTAAAGTGTTTACAACCATAGCTTCATCATCTTCTAGAGAATCTATACCATCATAATTATTAGGAGTAGAATCAGGATC